>JAZFTN010000234.1:0-5742 GCA_036446715.1 Acidimicrobiia bacterium
TGCCCATCAACCCTCTGCTCAGAGCAGCGAAGAACCTGGGCGACGGCGAGATCGCCGAGTTTGTGACCTCTCACTTACCGGCACCCGGCATCGACATCCTTCGCGCCAAGGGATACCGGACCTGGACCCTCGACGAAGGTCTTGTCATCAAGACATACGTTTCGAAGACGCAAGCGATCTGAGTCGCAACGTGTCGCCAAGTGGCGCACCACACGACGACTCAATCAGCAACGCCAGCCGCCCATGACCACCAATACGTTCGCCTCGCCGGGGGTACATAGGTGCCGTTATGGGTGGGTACAGCTGCCGAGCCCGGTTCGCCTGTGTTGGGTGGGAGTGTCCTGAATCGTTGGTTCTCTGCATGGCCAGGGCTCCTGTCAGTAGAGTAGTTTTCGGGTTCCTTGTCGGTAACGGCTGGGGTGCTGTGCCGTAGGTTCGGGGTCTTATTGGGTTATGTCAGAACACATCGACGACAATGACCGATTGAGGGATGAAGAGCGGAAGACCTATTTGGGTTCCGTACGGGCGCGAGCCGTTGGGAGCCGCACCAAAGTGCGACGTCGTCCATCGGGCGAGCCGACCCCTCTTCCCCGTGAGCCGCTGGCAGGGAGCGGCAAAGTATGGCTGCCCCTCGGTCTGTTGACCCTCCTTGTCTTTGTGCTGCTGATGTCGTCATCCACTCTTGTGTTTGCCCAGGGTGCATTCTGGGACGATGTCGATCAGCAGATTGTGGATTGGGTGATAGACATCCGAACGGACACCCTCACAGACATTTCTCTGGGGCTCAACTCGGTCACGGACGCATGGGTATTACGGGTCGTGCGATGGGGAGCGGTCATCGGTTTGTTGGTCTTTAAGCGGTGGAGGCACTTGTTCGTGTTCATCGGCTCGATCCTCGTGATCCAGCCAATGATCTTTGCGCTGTCAACTCGGATGGCGCGGCCACGGGCCGACGGCATCGAGATCTTGGCAACTTGGGCCGAGTTCGCATCACCGTCCCTGCCCATTGCCGCACTGTCCATCACGCTTCTGGCGGTCATCTACGCGTTTGTCGTCAGGGGAACGGGTCGTCGGATCGCACTGTTTGCAGCTGCGTTTGTCGTCGTGTTGGTAGGACTCGCCAGGGTCTATCTGGCTGTCGACCGAATGACCGACGGGTTATCCGGGGCCGTTCTCGCAACTGCCGCCATACTGCTCCTTTTCCGGTTGTGGACTCCGGATGCTGTGTTCCCTGTGGCCTATTCCCGCCGAAAGGCCGCCCATCTCGAGTTGACGGAGTTGAGACGGGAAGCCATATTCACAGCACTTCGGGACCAGCTCGGCCTACCGGCAGTCGACGTGGAGCCCTTCGGTCTGGACGCCTCCGGTGGGTCGACCCCCCTCCTGATAACCCTCGAGGATGACAGTCGTAAACACGTATTCGCCAAACTATATGCGCAGAACCATCTCCGGTCAGACCGCTGGTATAAGCTTGGACGTAGCCTCGTATATGGCGCGCTCGAAGACGAACGACCTTTTCGAACGGTGAAAGCCTTGGCCCAGCACGAGGACTACATCATGCGTCTGATGCAGTCAGCTGGAGTACCAGGACCCGCCCCATACGGCATCGTCGAGATCACTCATGGAAGGGAGTATCTCCTCGTTGCTGAGTTCATCGAGGGAGCCAACGAGATGTCCCGGGCCGCGGTAGACGACATCGTCGTACACGCAGGTCTTGGCAGTGTCAGGTCGATGTGGGACGCGGGCTTGGCGCATCGCGACATAAAGCCCGGGAATGTGCTTGTACGCGGCTCTGACGTTTTCCTGATCGACGTTGCGTTCGGTGAGATTCGCCCAAGCGCCTGGCGAGAGGCTGTGGATCTGGCGAACATGATGCTCACACTTTCGCTGCGAACATCTTCAGATCAGGTGTACCACGCGGCGATGGAATACTTCACAGAGGACGATATCGGGGAGGCGCTGGCAGCTACGCGGAGCGTAACGATTCCGTCCGAATTGAAGCGTGCAATCAAGGACGACGTCCGAGACATCGTCGGTGAATTGCGACGGTTGGCCCCAGCTCGAGCACCGATTCGGATTCAGCGATGGACAAGACGGCGCATTTCTTCCCTCGCCGCTGTGGGAGCACTCATGGTATTTACGGCGTGGCTTGTCGTTATCAATCTCACCCTTGTGAGGAACCTGCTGTGAGACACGCCATCCTTCTCACCGTAGTGCTTGCCCTGGTTGTGTCAGCTTGCTCGCCACAATCACGGCAGGAATGGAGAAACGGCCCCGCTCCAACCTGTGATACCACCAGCCGGGGACGTCTCCTGCTGATGGCCCAATCCACTCCAGACGCCACCCTGATCCCCTGCATCGGCGACTTACCACCGGGTTGGGAGTTCTCCAAGGCCTTCAGCAGTGCCTCTGAGAGCGTTTTAGCGTTCACGAATGATACGTTCGACCTGGACGTCGATGTCGTGCTGTCGTCCTCGTGTGATGTGTCCCTGGCACGCTCAGTCGACTCGCCCCGACCGGGGACACAGTCCTTCGTGGGCGCCGACGCCAAGACAATCTTTTTTGTCTTCATTGGTGGGTGCATCAGCTTCGACTATGAAACAAGGCAACTTGCCGAGTCCTCGGAGGGGATCGCCTTTATGGACGCCGTGTCGTTCATGACAAGGGACACGTTGAGGGGACTCAGCGGCTGGACGCTGTAGCAGAGTTCTCAAAAGACGGGTACTAGCTGCGCGGGTCAGATATTCCGGACCTTCAGTCCACATGCTGAGAGCATTCGGCTACTGAGTGGTGGTTGACACGCGCGCCGCGCCAGGATCATCGTGTTCCAGGCCTTAGCCAACCACCTGCCGTCAACCCGCTGCTCATAGTCTGAAGAATAGTTCCACACCCGTAGCCAGCCATGGGTTCAGCTCTCAGGGGTGCATATCCGGCAATACGTTCGGCTCGCAGAGGGTGCATAGGTGCCGTTATGGGCGGGCTACGCGTGCCAATTCTGCGTGCGATCGCCGCGGATCAACGCTTTCGGCGAGAAACCGCTGCGTTCATTCTGCCGCGGGTCGTGTCGCGACCCCGAGTTCCGCGAGGAGCGCCCTGATTCGCTGCTCAATGTCGTCGCGAATGGGACGGACTTGATCAACGGGTTTGCCTGCGGGGTCGTCGAGGTTCCAGCCGAGGTAGCGGACTGTAGGCTTGTAGCTTAGTTCAACCGACATTGACATGTACCGCGTAGGTTCGATACGCTCGCCGTATGGACACTTCAATAGTTCTTGAAGCAAGTGATCTGGATGCCCGCACCGAGGTGTTGAAGGCGATCGCTGAGCCGACACGCTTGGAGATTCTGGAGATGTTGTCACGACAGATTCGGTGCAACTGCCACTTCCAGGAACAGCTCGGCCTCGACCCGAACCTGTTGTCGTATCACTTGAAGGTGTTGCGCGAGGCTGGTTTGATCGAGGGGACGAAGCGTGGCCGGTGGGTTGACTATGCGCTGACTCCGAAGGCTGTGGGCCTCGTTGCGTCGTCGCTCCCGGAAGGGCTGCGGTCGTGACCACCGCGGCGCCACAGACCCCCGTCATCGACAGACTCTCGGCCCTCGACCGCTACCTGCCGGTCTGGATACTCACCGCCATGGCCGTCGGACTTCTACTGGGGAGGTTGTTCGGCGGGCTGAACGACACGCTCGACACGATCAAGATAGACACAGTCTCGCTCCCCATCGCGATCGGTCTGCTCGCAATGATGTACCCGGTCCTCGCCAAGGTGAAGTACTCGAAGATCGGAGAAGTCACAGCCGACCGCAGGCTGATGGGAACCTCGCTCTTCCTCAACTGGATCGTCGGCCCGGCCGTCATGTTCGCCCTCGCCTGGATACTGCTCCCCGACCTACCGGCGTACCGCACCGGGCTGATCATCGTCGGGCTAGCCCGCTGCATCGCGATGGTGCTCATCTGGAACGATCTCGCGTGCGGAAACGGTGAAGCCGCCGCCGTGCTCGTTGCCATCAACTCAGTGTTCCAAGTCGTCGCCTACGCCATCCTTGGGTGGTTCTACCTCCAAGCGCTCCCCGAGTGGCTCGGACTCGACACCGGAACGGCGCTCGACATCTCGATGTGGGCGATCGCAAAGACCGTCCTCATCTTCCTCGGCATCCCGCTCGTCGCTGGTTACCTCACGCGGTTGTGGGGCGAACGTGTCAAAGGCGTCGAGTGGTACGAGAATGTGTTCCTCCCCAGAATCGGCCCCGTCGCCCTCTACGGGCTGCTGTTCACGATCGTCGTCATGTTCGCACTCCAAGGCGAGGCAATCACATCGAAACCGTTCGACGTAGTCCGCATCGCCATTCCTCTGTTGGCGTACTTCGGGATAATGTGGTTCGGATCATTCTTCGTCGGCTACCGGATGCACCTTTCGTACGGCAAGAACACCGCAATGGCCTTCACCGCCGCAGGCAACAACTTCGAACTAGGCATCGCCGTCGCCATCGGCGTGTTCGGAATCGCATCAAGTGAGGCGCTCGCCACCGTCGTTGGACCACTCGTCGAAGTACCAGCACTCATCGGGCTTGTGTATGTCTCACTGTGGGCCAGGAATCGGTTCTACCCGACCTAAGGGGAAACACCATGAACTGCTACGGCTGCACCAAGCACGGAAGGTCCACAACAGCCGTCGCTACCTGCCACGACTGCGGAGCAGGCATCTGCCAGCAGCATGCCATCGAGCACCGAAAACGCATCACCGCAGTCTTCGCATGGAGTCACTCGGCCCCATAGACCCGCCACAGCGGAGAATCCGCTGCACCACCTGCGCAGAGGCCATCAACACCATCAACGCAGCACGTAGGCTCGCCAGACACCGCAAGACCAACTGCAGACGTTGCCCACGCCACGCATAACCGGCTGGGTGTGTTCCTATGGGATGATGTGGCTGGTGTTACACGCACCGTTCGGGCGGTGGAGCACCGGTTGAGCTGATTCTGGACTTCTGAGATACAAGCGTAGGTTCCGTCGGCTCGTTCCACTAGCCACTCGGTTTCCGTGGGGCACACCTCGGGGGTGACGGCGGTGGCGACGATCTCTCCGTCAGCGAGAGAGCAGACACGTGTCACCTACACGGTGTCTCTGTCGAATTTGACAGAGGCTCCGACTTCGTAGTCGTCGGGGATCGTTGTAGGGGAAGAGAGAAGCCTGTCGTGCGTACTGGGGTATCCGTCGCAGTAGTCCTCAACATGGGAGGAGAACTGGGGAAGTTCGGCTCGGTCGTCCGCGAAAAGCCGGATGTGATCGAGCGCAGCCTCTGTGCTGCAGTCGGCTAGCCAGTATGGGGTTCGCAGATTGCGGCACGCTTCCACTGGGGTGGTCTTTGATCCGACTCCCAGGACTAGAGGGTGCACTGAGGTGAGTTCAACCTCGCTCAGGATTTCCACGCAGCCGTCGCTGAATGATGCATCATCGAACCCGTCGGTGACCCCACCGCACCCACTTATCGCGAATACTGTCACGAGGAGAACGATTGTTTATCGCATGAGCTTGCTCCCCATTTGGCACCGTATCAACGCCCACGGTACCGATCCCTACTCCCGACCGCAGGCCTATCCCCCGTAACCGACAATATTCCTGGCCTTGAGTGCTCTCACTCCGTATCGCTGCGTCTCTTGGAGTCCTGGAGGTCCGTTGGTGGCGTGTTTGCACTTCCGAAGTAGCCCTGCGGCTGCGAGGTTCAGGTCGGATGCGGATCTTGGAG
>JAZFTN010000235.1:0-11871 GCA_036446715.1 Acidimicrobiia bacterium
GAGAGATCGTGGTTGTAGTCGACGGGGTCACAGATTTCGACTCGTTGCAACAGCGCATCCATCCCGCCGAGTCGAGAGTGAACATGCTCTCGGAAGCAACACCGGCCGAGTTGGTCGCCTTCGACATCCTTGCCTACAGGGGCGAGAGCCTCAGGGAGACCCCTTTCTACGAACGACGACAACGCCTGGTGGCTCTCACCGAAGAATTGACTCACCCGTGGCATCTCACCCCGCAAACCACCAGCGAAGACGTCGCCAAGGCGTGGTTCGACGAATACGAAGCTGCCGGATGCGATGGGATCATCGCCAAACGAGCTGACCTGGCCTATCAGCATGGCAAGCGGGCGATGATCAAGATCAAGCACCGTCGCACGATCGACGTCGTGGTCGGCGGTTTTCGTGAGCACAAGGATGGCGGAAAGATCGGATCGCTGCTACTCGGACTGTATAACGACAAGGGCGATTTCCACTTCATCGGGCACTGTTCCGGATTCCCCAATGCCGACCGAGTGGAGATCTACGACCGCTTCATGGAGTTGCGGTCCGAAGAGAGCTTCAACGAAGCTGCCCGCGCTCCGGGCGGCCCCAGCCGATGGTCGGCAGGCAAAGACAACCAGTGGACACCGGTGAAACCCGGCGTGGTGGTTGAAGTCAGCTATGACCAACTCGAAGGAGACCGCTTCCGTCATGCCACACGCTTTCATCGCTGGCGTCCCGACAAGGACGCCACGGATTGCACGATGGACCAATTGGAACGCCCTCGAGGGGCAGGCTTCCGCGACGTCGTCAACTGACGGGGGCTCGTTGCTGAGTCCTACGGCAAAGATGCCACACTTCGCGCAATGGGTCAGAGCAGCATCCTCGAGGTCTCCGGCCTGACCCACGACTACGGCGACGTGGTTGCCCTCCAAGATCTTTCCCTTCAGGTGCCTCCGGGAATCACCGGTCTTGTTGGCGCCAACGGAGCGGGGAAGACAACGATGCTCCGATTGATGCTCGGACTCCTTCATCCCACTTCTGGAAGGATGAGCGTCCTCGGACACGATCCACAGACGGAACCCCTCGCAGTACGTGCACGCATCGGGTACATGCCCGAAGTCGAGTGCCTCCCCAAGGATCAGACAGCAGCCGACTTCGTCTCCTACGCAGCCCAGCTCGCCGGTATCCCCTCCCGCGAGGCAAAGCGAAGATCATCGGAGACCCTTTTTCTGGTCGGCCTGGAGGAAGAGAGATTTCGCTTTCTTGGAGACTTCTCCACGGGGATGCAACAGCGAGTCAAACTCGCCCAGGCGATCGTTCACGATCCGGATCTTCTTCTGCTGGACGAACCCGCTTCCGGTCTCGACCCCGAGGGACGGGTGCAGATGCTCCGACTCATCAGACGGCTGGGCGAGTTCGACATCAACGTCATCATCAGCTCGCACGTACTGACCGACATCGAGGACACCTGCAACTGGGTAGTGATGCTCGACGGAGGAAGTCTTCTTCGTTCGGGTCCCTTGGAGGGCTTCGAGAAACTGGGAACCGTGCTGGTCGAGGTGCTTGATGATGCCGAGCTGGTGGCCGCCAGACTCCGAGCCAGAGGGTTTGACACAACCGTTGAAGGGCGTCGGTTCGTTGTCGGACCTGGCGACGCAACTCTCGAGCAGGCCATCGTCGAAGAGGTGGCCGGGGTTGGCTCAGGCCTGATTCGCATGGAGAGAGGTTCAGCTTCACTCGAAGACCTTTTCCTTCGCCAAGGAGAAGGGGCTTGACGGACCAGATCATTTACGATCGCGGATACCGCACCTACGACGGTCCTCGCACTGGTCCGTCGGGAGCAAGATCGGCCGTCTACAAGGACGGGATTCGGCGGGTACTCGGCCTGCGCCGCAAGGCAATGCTCAAGATCATCCCCTGGGGACTGCTTTCGGTCGGTCTCATCGCTGCCGCAGTTTTCATAGGCATCCATTGGGCCATAGGAAACATCGAAGAAAGCCTTCGGGAGGGTGTGCCGACCTACGGCGGCCTGTTCGATTTCTACTCTGCCATATCCCTGTTGTTCATGACTCTGGCGGGACCACTTCTGCTCATACCGGACCGCAGCAGGGGTGTTCTTTCTGTCTATTTCTCCCGACCCCTGACGGTGGACGGATATCTCGTCTCGAAGGTGGGTGCCTTTGTGACAGTGGTCGCGGCGATCTACATGGTCCCTCAGATTGTCCTACACCTCGGTCTCGGCCTCATCGCCGGCGATGGGTTTCTCCCGTACATGGGGGAAACACTGGACGTCTTGTGGAAGGTGCCGGTGACGACTCTTGCGTTCATTGCACTCAACGGCGCCATCGTCTTCGTTCTCTCGGCTCTGATAGACAGAACCGGAATCGCCGCCGCTGCCTTCTTCGGACTGCTGACCGCCGGCGGGGGCATCGCCGCCAGAGTGGCCGAGGCATCTTTCCCCGGAGCGCGCTGGGCATCCTTGCTGGCTTTTGACCAACACCCCCGAATCATCCGCGATGCCCTGTTCGAGAACACAGTGGAGTACCCCGCCGAGATTGCAGGTTTCGGAGTCTGGACGTCCGTTGCTGTGATCGTCGTGGTCGTGGTGGCTGCGGTGGTCATTGTTCGCCGGCGATATCGGAAACTGGCATGACCGACACCGTCGTCGTCACCGAGCTTTCGAAGTGGTTTGGGCCCAAGGTGGCAGTCAGCGAGGTATCCATTGGTTTCGGGCCTGGCGTCACGGGGCTTCTCGGGCCCAACGGTGCAGGGAAGACAACTCTGCTGAGGGTGATAGCCGGGTTGCAACGCCCGTCACAGGGCGAGGTGACAGTTCTCGGCGTGAATCCGAGAGCGGACTCAGCCATCTACCAGAAGATGTCGCTCGTTCCCGAGGACGAAGCCATTTACGAGCGTTTGACCGGGCGGAAGTTTGTCGAGCTGGCCGCTCGTCTGGCCCGCGTCGATGACCCCGAGGGTCGGGCCGAGACTGTACTGGGAACGGTCGAGCTTCTCGACAGCGCTCATCGCAAGCTTGGTGGGTTCTCCAAGGGAATGCGGCAGCGCGCCAAAGTTGCCGCTGCCCTGGTGACCGACCCGGAGGTGTTGTTGCTCGACGAGCCTCTCAATGGCGCCGACCCGGTGCAAAGAGCGCAACTCATCGAACTCTTCAAGGACCTCGGAGCGGCCGGACGAACCGTCATCGTCTCTTCGCATGTGCTTGTGGAGGTGGAGCGGATGGCGGATCGTGTCGTGGCGATGGTGGATGGCCGGTTGGCTGCCGTTGGAAGCGTTCCGACAATTCGGGCCGCCATGACAGACAGACCCCGTCAGGTGTTTGTTGGGTGCTCCGAGCCAAGAAGACTGGCTTCGGCATTGATCAATTCCGACGGCGTCGTGGGCGTCCATGTCGAGGATGGCCAACTACGGATCGAAGCTTCCGATGCGGGAGGTTTGGCTCGGCTGCTGCCCCAGATCGCTGTCGACTCGGGCATCAGCATCACAAATGTTGAGCCTCTCGACGAGTCGCTGGAGTCGGTCTTTCGATATCTGGTCGAAGGAAGCTGATGGTTCTGGCGCGTCACCTATATCGCCGGCTAATGCGGAAGTGGAGAGTCATCGGTCTCGTGGCTCTCGCCTCGGTTCCGGGTTTCGTGTACTGGTTGGCCGCTTTCGATGCCGACCCAGACGAACTGGCCGGTCTCTACTCGGACATCATCGCGATCGCGGGCTACTCCTTCGCTATTGCGGCCCTGATACTCACCGTGGCTACCTTGCGCGAGGAGAGGGACGCCGGAACCCTCCCCTACATCTACATGAGGCCGATGTCTCGCCTGTCACTGGCCATCTCCTCGATGTTGGCAGCGATCGCCGCGGTTCTGACTGTTGCCTTTGGCGGTTGGCTGACGACCGCCATGGCCACCGTGGCACTAGGAGCAGACATCTCGATCGCCTTGCCCGGACTTGCACTCTTCGTTGCCGCCGGCATCGGCTACGCGGCTGTGTTCGTGCCTCTTGGGTATCTCGTGCCCAGATCGCTCCTCGTCGGCCTCGGCTACATAATCGTCATCGAGACGATCCTCGCCTCCGCTGTGCCAGGCCTTGCCCAGTTCTCGATCTGGAGAATTGCCCTGTCGATCTATGCAGATATGGCTCCTGTATTCGGTGACGAGGCCTCAGAAGCTCTCGGCCCGGTCGTTGCCGGCGTCGGTGGAGGGGTTGCCAAGATCGCCGGTACGGTGTTGGTCGGTCTTGTGGTACTCACATGGGCACTCCGCAGACGCGACGCTCTCTGAGATGCGACAGATGAACAGATCAGAGAGCCTGGCCTTTCTTGCCGGAGGCACTCGCACCGGCAAGCTGGCCACTGTGAGGCCTGATGGACGGCCTCATGTCGTCCCTGTGTGGTTCATGGTTGAAGGAAAGGATCTTGTCTTCAACACCTGGCACACGAGCCTGAAGGCGCGCAATCTCGCCGCCGACCCGAGAGCAGCTCTGGTGGTCGACTACGAAGAACCTCCCTATGGGTATGTCCTTGTCGAGGGAAAGGTCGAAATATCTGATGATCTCGAAGAGGTACGCCGGATCGCCACGATCATCGGCGGCCGCTACATGGGTGAGGACAAAGCCGAGGAGTTCGGTCTCCGCAATGGAGTCGAAGGCGAGCTGGTGGTGCGTCTCCACATCGAACGACTCGTAGGGCGCGACAACATAACCGGCTGACAACCCCGCACCTCAACGCTCACGGCCCCGACATCATTCAGACGACCTTCTCGAACTTCATGAAGCCACCGGCGGCCCAGGTTGGGGAAGGAGCGTCATAGAGCTCGGTCGAATCCGAGTAAGCGATATCGAGCAGGGCTCCGTGCAAGGGGCCTCTCAGATAGCGAAACAGTTGGGCGACGTCGCGGTCGTCGCTCTTGGCGGTGACGCAGTGCTGGTTGTATCCCCAATAGTCGCCGGCCTCAACCAGCCTCGTCCCCTCTTCCATGCTGCTGCGAGCGGCCCGCAGACCATCCGGCTCGGCTTGGAGAGCGTCAGCCGGCGGTGTGCCATACCCGATGCCGTGGTGAAACTGGTCCCCGGTGGTCACAATCACCGCCTTCTCGGCGATCCGGGTGACCTCGTCGAGGTTGGGAAGGTTGCCGGGCTCGCCACCGGCAAGGTAGGGATAACGTTCGACGAGTCTGCGATCGGTGATGCCACGACGTTTGGTCTCGGCAGCCCAGAAGTGACGGAGGCTCCGCATGGCGTGGTCACCTCTCCACTCGTCGCGGAAGTCGAGACCCGGTCCCTGAATGCCCCATGTGGCATGGTCGGACGGGGAGCCTCCTTCGGCGACGTCCCGGCGTGCGGACTCCATCTCTTCTGTAAAGGCATGCAGCACACTGATGGCAAGCACCGTATCGGCATCGGTGTCGAGGCATGCGTTGACGGCCGCCGCCACATGCACCCCGCAGTCGGCGACATTCACATGAGCGAACCCAACGACACCACCATTGGCCAACGTTCCGCTCAGGTCCCAACGACGGGCTTCATCGAGCATCCGATAGGTCCCTGAGTCGCCGAGCCCGTCATGCGCGCGCCGATAAAGCTCGTTGATGTTCTTCTGTAGAGCTGTGCGATCGAGGTCCACGCGCCCAGCTTACGGAAACGCTCCGTGGGATTGAGATGCCCACTAATACTCGTCGTCTGGGCGCCGCTGCTTCGAAGGTTGGACCCGAGGTGGCTCGCCTGGCATCTTGGGATAGTGGGGAGGCCAAGGGGCGTCGCCGATGCCGTTCTCCTCATCACGAATCACCCATTCCATCAGGGTGTCTATCTGTCCATGTGAATCATCGATGCCGGCAGTGAGGTCACCAACCGACTCCCAACGATCCACAAAACCACCGAGAGGGAAGTCCTCGATGGCGACATCATCCAACTCGTCCCAGGTGATCGGAGTCGACACAAAGCCGGTGGGCCGCACCCCATACGCCGAGGACATCGTCTTGTCGCGAGCGTTCTGGTTGTAGTCCACAAACACACCCTCCCGCTCCTCCTTCCACCATTTCGTGGTGACCAGTCCTTCCATCCGCCGCTCCAACTCGCGGGCAAAAGCAAGCACCGCTCTCCGTGTTTGGAAAAAGTCCCAGATCGGCTCGATACGCATGTATATGTGCATCCCACGACTCCCCGAAGTCTTCGGCCAGCCAACCAGCCCCACCTCATCGAGAAGCTCCTTTGCCCCGGCGGCAGCCTGCTTGACCTGGTCGAAGGTGATCCCCGGTGTGGGATCGAAGTCGAGTCGAAGCTCGTCGGGATGGTCGATATCCTCGGCTCTGACAGGCCACGGGTGGAAATCGAGACAACCGAGCTGGGCCAGTCGAACCACGTCGGCCTCGGTGCGGGGCACGTTCATCCGTCCGGGTCGCTGCGAGGGAAACCTGATATCGACAACCTCGAAGGGGGTGTTCTTCGACGCACGCTTGTGATAGATCGGATCGACCGTCACGTCCTCCATATACCGCTTGAGCATCGTCGGCCGACCTCTGATCCCACGGACGGCACCCTCGGCCACACGAACGAAGTGCTCGACGACATCGAGCTTCGTCCAGCCCTGCACAGGGAACACAACCCTCCCCGGACTGCTGATGCGGACCTCCTCACCATCGACGATCACGGTGGTGTGGTCAGACATGCGAACCTAAGGTTGTGCTGTACATGTACGGCATGTGACCTTAGGAAGGCGGCCCCTCAGGGTGGACCTCGTCAAGAAAATCCACGATTCGGTAATCGGCAAGGACACCGCCGTGGAGACTCCCTTTGGCCTGCGTCGGGTCACTTATGCCGACTACACGGCGTCGGGCAGGTCTCTGTCCTTCATCGAGGACTACATCAGGAATCAGGTCCTTCCCATGTATGCCAACACCCACACCGAGACCTCCGGGACCGGGCTCCAAACCACACGGTTCCGAGAGGACGCCCGTGACATCATCAAAGAGTGCATCGGGGCCAACAACGACGAGCATGCCGTGATCTTCGCCGGGAACGGGGCCACCGGGGCCGTTGATCGACTGATTGGGATCCTCGGACTGCGAATTCCCGACTCGCTCGACCAGGAATACCACCTTGGAGATGTCATACCCGCCAACCGTCGACCAGTGGTGTTTGTCGGACCCTACGAGCACCACTCCAACGAGCTTCCCTGGCGGGAGTCGATTGCCGACGTCGTCGAGATCAACGAGGACTCCGACGGTCAGATCGATTTGAGCGAACTCGAGGAACGTCTTGTCGAGTACGCCAAAAGGCCGCTGAAGATCGGCTCGGTCTCGGCCGCGTCCAACGTGACAGGCATCATCTCCGACACAGCAGCAATCTCACGGATTCTTCACGAACACGACGCCCTCAGCTTCTGGGACTTCGCCGCCTCGGCACCCTATGTCCGGATCTCCATGGGATCTGCCGAGCTGGACGCCGGCGATTACAAGGACGCCATCTTCATCTCGCCCCACAAGCTCATCGGCGGACCCGGATCACCGGGTCTGTTGGTCGCCCGCCGCGACCTGCTCACCAACAGGGTTCCCGCGGTGCCTGGAGGAGGAATTGTCCAATACGTGTCGCCAGACCACCACACCTACATCGCCGACCAGGAGCATCGGGAGGAGGCCGGCACTCCCGCGATCATCGGCTCGATCCGAGCCGGACTCGTCTTCAAGCTGAAGGGCGAAGTGGGCCCCGATCGTATTCGCGAGCTCGAACACGATTTCATCCGGCGCGCCATCAGATCGTGGGGAACCAACCCCAGTATCGATATTCTGGGCAACCACGAAGCGGAGCGGCTGTCCATTGTCAGCTTTGTCGTCAGGACCGAGGACAAAGTGCTCCATCACAACTATGTCGTCGCCCTGCTCAATGACCTATTCGGGATCCAGGCGCGCGGCGGGTGTTCGTGTGCCGGGCCCTACGGCCACCGTCTTCTCGGAATCGACCTCGAAACCAGCAGTCGCTTCGAGGAGGTCATCGCCGCAGGCTGTGAGGTTCTCAAACCGGGATGGGTACGACTGAACTTCAACTATTTCATCTCGGATGCCGAGTTCGAATACATCGTCGACGCAGTCCACATGATTGCCTCCGATGGCTGGCGGCTGCTCCCCCTCTACACATACGAAGCGGAAACGGGTGTCTGGAGACACCGCGACGGACTGCCCAAACCTCCGGCGAGCCTGTTCGACGCCGACTTCACCGGCTCGGAGGCCGCACCCAGGACCGTGTCGCCGGACGCCCTGGACGACTACATCGAAGAGGCAAAGCGGATCCTGAGTGAGGCTCCACTGGATGATGGGATCGAACAGACTCTCTCCACCGAAGCAGAAGATCTCAGATGGTTTCCGATACCAACGGAGGCAGCCAAGTGACCAATCCCGTCGATAACCCGAGCGCCGAAGAGGTAGCCCGCTGGCATCGCACGTTCGCCCCAAGAGCGTTCACTCACACGTGGACCCTGCTCGACGAGGCCGAGCTGACCCGAGAACAGGAGGAGGAAATGCTCGCCTCCACGTTCGCCCAGCGTCATCACTGGTACAAGGTCGGTGAGCCGAGGAACTGGGCAGTCGCCGACTGGCAGGTGTCAAGGGTGGCCGCCGTGCTCGGCTACGCCGAGCTTTCCCCACGGGTTGGCGAGCGATCGCGCGAACTCGCAAATGAGCACGACCTCGGCCCATTCGTGACCGGTTTCGCCCACGAGGCGATCGCACGCGCCGCGGCCGACGTCGACGATGTGGAGACCTTCACCGAGCATTTGGAGCTGGCAAAGGCCGCTCTTCCCGAAATCGAAGACGCTGAGGAAAGAGAAACTCTCGAAGCCGACCTCGCCGAAATGAGCGAGGGCTGATCACAACGAAAGCGCCGCCACTGGTGAACCTGAGGTAGTTCGGCCCGTATCCGGGCCGAACTACCTCAGGTTCGTGTTCACACGCTGATCAGCCGGGTTCGACCCCGATCTCCGTCGCCTTCACCGAGAGCCAGATGCCGCCGCTCTCGCTCTCCAGGCCAAGCGCGTCGACGGCCGCCGGCGTCACTTCGACGGCCAGCGGCAAAGGGTCGCCTGTCTGCAGCCGGACCCTGTCACCAAAGTGCTCGATCCGAACGATCGTGGTCTTCCAGACGTTGCGGGGGCTCCCTTCCGGGTGTTGGCGATGAACCGAGACCGCCCGAGGGTGAATCGTTGCGAGCACCGACCCTGCAATGGCGGTGTCCGCCACCTGTAGAACGTGAGTGCCGACGGTGACAGCGCCGGATGATGCGGTGCCGGCCAACAAGTTGGATCCAGCCAGGTCAGCGACGTAACGGGTCCTGGGTCGAAGACGTATGTCGTCTGCGCTTCCCAACTGGGTGATACGTCCCTCCTCGATCACGTTGATCTCGTCGGCGAGGAGAAAAGCCTCGGTCGGGTCGTGTGTGATCAGGAGTCGGGGACCGGCGAACTCGGATAGATGATCGGCGAGGTCGCGTCGGACTTCGACCCGCGTTGTGGCATCGAGGGCGGCCATGGCCTCGTCCAGAAGGAGCAGTCCCGGGTCGATGATCAAGGCCCTGGCGACCGCCACCTTTTGTGCCTGACCACCGGAGAGATCTCTCGCTTTGATGTTGGCGAGCTGAGAAAGACCGAGCCGTTCCAGCCAGATAGACGTCTTGGCCTCGGCCGCATCACGCTCCTTCTTTTGGCTCCTGAGCCCGAAGGCGACGTTCTCAGCGACGGTCAGGTGTCCGAACAATAAATAGTCCTGGAAAACGACGCCGATCCCTCTCTCATCCGGTGGAACAAACACTCCCGCATCGGGGTCATCGAGAACCCTGTCTCCGAGAACGATCCGACCCTGATCGATCGGAAGCAAACCAGCAAGAGCCGCTACGGCGGTCGACTTACCCGCGCCATTAGGACCGAGAAGCGCAACGGTCTTCCCGGCCTCGATACGGATCGACATTTCAAGGGTGAACTCGTCGCCCCTCTTGACGGTGATGCTGGCGTTCAGGGTCACTTGTGGTGTGTCGTGGAAATAGCGCCAGCATATGTCCGAGTCATCGGTGTCATCTGACCAGGACACACAACGAAGGCGCATCGGCGAGATGCATCGAGGCGGAGGACGAAGCCAGGGGCGTCGAGGGCGAAGAGATGCGGTGATTATTTGTGCGGAACACCACTAGGGCCTCAGCCATCTGTCACGGAGGAGCACGAGAATCGTGAGCGATATCACCACCATCAGCAGACTCAGGGCGGTGGCGGTATCCCGGTTGGTCTCGAGAGCAACGAACACGGCGAGTGGAAGAGTCTGGGTCTCTCCGGCCAGGTTCCCGGCGAATGTCACCGTGGCGCCGAACTCACCTATGGCGCGCGCCCAGGTCAAGACCATTCCGGCTGCAAGCGAAGGACCGATCATCGGAAGGGTGACTCGGCGAAACACTGTCCAACGTCCCGCTCCCAGAGAGGCTGCCGCTCCCTCGAAACGGACGTCCATGTTTCGCAAAGCACCCTCAACCGTCAAGACGAGAAATGGCATCGACACGAAGGTCACGGCAACCACCACACCCCAAATAGAGAAGGGCAGGACGAGTCCTGTCGCTTCGTATAGCGGCTCACCAACCACCCCTCGTCTCCCCAGAGCGAACAAGAGCGCAGCACCCCCGACGACTGGCGGCAGCACCAGAGGGAGCAAGACCAACCCACGAACGAATGCGCGTCCCCGAAAGTCGACCCGCGCCAGTACCCAGGCCAAAGGCACACCCACGACCGTGGATATGGTCACGGCCGCAAACGACGCAATAGCCGACAGCACCAGTGCATCCGCCACCACCTCGCTTGCCAGGAGACCGATCAGATCACTCCACGGTGCACGAGCGAGCAGACCGATGAGAGGAAGCAGAAAGAACACCACCGCAATGGCGGCGAGCACCACAAAAGCAATGGGGGGTCTTGACCGCCCGTGTCTGGTTTGCTCGCGGCTCACGGTGTCACGAACCCGTAACCAGCGAGGATCTCCTGACCGACCCCGGACATGACAAAGTCAACAAAAGCCCTTCCTCCTGCTGTGTTGGGCCCCTCCACTATCACAGCAATCGGATAGTCGGCCGCCACATTGACGGCGTCTGGGATTTCGATTCCCTCCACCCCTCCCCTCGCCGATCTCACATCCGTCATGTACACGATGCCCGCATCCAACTCACCTGCCTCGACCTTGGTCAGCAGAGACCGGACGTTGGGTTCGTTGGTGTCGATCGCCGGTTCCACCCCGGCCCTTGACATAACCTGACGCGCATACGCCCCAAAGGGGACAACGACGTCGCACAGTCCGATGAGAAGCTCCTCGTTGCCGAAGTCGTCAAGTCCGGTCACGCGAGCAGGATTACCGGCTGGCACGGCGATCGCGAGGAACCCACGGACAAACACGGTGGCCTTTCCGTCAGAAAAACTCCCGTCGATGATGGGGGCCATCGTGTCCATGCTTGCCGATGCATACACATCTACCGGAGCGCCCTCCAGAATCTGCTCTCGCAGCAGTGAACTGGCACCAAGATTCAAAACCACGTCGACACCCGGGTTCAAAGCCTCAAAGGCCGACTCCAGGGCAGCGAAGGCGTGGCTCAAGGAAGAAGCCGCCGAAACACGAATCTCATCCGAAGCATCTGAAGAACCGCCACAAGAGGTGAGCAGAAACCCGATGACGGCCACTGCGGAGACACCACGCAGTCGCCCATATTTCAATCTAAACGCGGCCACTGATGCGAGCCTATCGCCGGTCTTCCCAGAACCGGGTAGACGAGGTTCGACTAGTCCGATAGCTGGACAGCGAGGAAAGCGAGCGTCGCAGTCCAAGCGCCCTCGAAGGCCTCCGGGTCGAAATTGTCACCATCCGG
>JAZFTN010000236.1:0-4162 GCA_036446715.1 Acidimicrobiia bacterium
CTGGTGGTGACGACGAGCCCGGCGACACGACTTCCCACGTCAGAAGTCGTAGCGTCCATCTGGCCTGCTCGGAGTGAGGGGAGCGACCCTGCCACTTCCCCCACTGCTGTCTCAATTGCCCGGGCAGCCGATTGTTCTCCCAGGTTGTCGAGCATCATTGCCGTAGCTCCGATGGCGGCCAGGGGATTGATCTGGCCGGTGCCCTCGAATCCCGGAGCTGTTCCCCCGATCGGCTCGAACATCGAAACACCTTCGGGGTTCATGTTTGCTCAGGCGGCGATTCCCAATCCACCCTGTATTGCTGCACCGAGGTCGGTGATGATGTCCCCGAACATGTTGTCGGTGACGATCACATCGAATCGTCGGGGATCCTCGACCATCCAAAGGCAGGTTGCGTCTACATGGGCGTAGTCGGTAGTGACGTTCTCGAACTCGGTAGAGACCTCGTTGAAGACTCGCGACCATAGGTCCCACGCGTAGGTCAGGACATTGGTCTTGCCAACCAGGGTGAGGTGTCGCCGTGGACGGTTTGTGGCAAGCTCGAACGCGAATCGAACACATCGCTCGACAGCGAAGTGGGTGTTGACCGACTCCTGGGTGGCCACCTCGAAGGGTGATCCCTTGGCCGTGAAGCTGCCTATGCCTGAATAGAGGCCCTCACTGTTCTCTCTGACAACGACAAAGTCGACATCCTCCGGAGTAACGCCGGACAGCGGGCTCTTGACACCGGGGTGAAGCTTGACCGGGCGCAGATTGATGTACTGATCCAATTCCCGCCGGATTTTGATGATGATGTCCTGTTCAAGGACGCCGGGCGGCACATCGGGGTGTCCGACGGCTCCGAACAGGATGGCGTCGGAGTGTTTGAATCCGTCGAGATCGGGACCTGTGAGAGTCTCTCCGGTGCGGAGGTATCTTTCACCGCCAAGGTCGTAGGTGGTGATTTCGAAATCGAAATCGAAGGTGTCGGCAGCCGCCTCGAGAACCTTGACCGCCTCGGTGATTACTTCGGGTCCGGTCCCGTCGCCGGGCGCAACAGCAATGCGGTGTGCCGTCATCGGAAGGACTCTGCCACCCCTTGCAGAATCTCTGTTCCCGTGACGACTTCGTCGACTATGGCCTGTATCTGGGTTTCGGACACCTGGCCAGTCAGATTCGCTGCC
The DNA here is from genome assembly GCA_036446715.1 of Acidimicrobiia bacterium. Taxonomy (GTDB): domain Bacteria; phylum Actinomycetota; class Acidimicrobiia; order Spongiisociales; family ZC4RG35; genus SZUA-217. The sequence continues at coordinate 1,164 of JAZFTN010000236.1, forward strand.
CGCTCCATTCGTGCGAAGGCCTGCTCGAACGAGCTCGGGCTCAACTCGATGCTCATGCCATCGAGGGCGCGTCTGAAGGCGACTCTTCCAGATTGGTTCCCCATCACGACCGTGTTTCTCTCATCGAGTGCGTCCTCCAATTGGGGGTGCGGATACATCTGACAGCCTCTTCATTGCCACCCGCCCCGACTTGACCAGATCGATGATTCCGTATGGCCTGACGTGCTCGAGAAAAGTAGCTAGATGCTCGGGTGTGCCCGATATCTCGAGAGTCATGGATCTTGGGCTGAGGTCGATCATCCGGGCTGCGAACAGGGCTGCCGTGTCGGTCACCTCGCCGCGGTTCGCCGGATCACATGAGACGCGGACAATCATCACCTCGGTCTCGAGGGTGTCGGAGGGCTTGAGCTCTTGGACCTTGATGACATTGACCAGCTTGTGAAGCTGCTTCTTGAGTTGCTCCAACTCCGGAGCATCCACGACCAGCGTGATTCGGGACCGCCCTTCCACGTTGGTGGGTCCGACAGCAAGGGAGTGGATGTTGAAGCCACGGTTGGAGAACATCGCCGAAACCCGGGCCAGGACACCTGGTTTGTCTTCGACAGTCACCGAGAGAGTGTGCTGCATCAGAGATCCTCCGGGCCCATTACGACGTCGTCATTGGATCCACCGGCCGGAACCATTGGGAAGCACATTTCGTCGGGGTCGGTGACCACTTCGACGACCACAGGACGGTCGTTGACGCTGAGGGACTTCTCGATCGTTACGTCGATCTGATCGGCATGGGTGACACGGAGCCCGACACAACCCATTGCCTCGGCGAGGGCTGGGTAGTCGGGAATCGTGGTGCCCAGGTCGGTGGCCGAGAGGCGACCGCCGTAGAAGAGGTTCTGCCACTGCTTGACCATGCCATACCCGCCGTTGTTGAAAACGGCGACCTTGATAGGTATGCCTTCGGTGGAGGCGGTGATCAACTCCTGAAAAGTCATCTGAAAGCAGCCATCGCCGTCGAGCGCGTAGACGAGATCGTCGGGTCTGGCGGTCTTTGCTCCGATTGCCGCCGGGACGGCGAATCCCATTGTCCCCAGCCCGCCGGAGTTGATCCATGAGCGTGGCCGGGAGAAACCCCAGAACTGTGATGCCCACATCTGATGCTGGCCCACGCCTGCGACGATGACCGCCTCACCATTGGTGATCGCGTGGAGACGCTCTATGAAATGCTGGGTCTTGATCGGACCATCGGGATCCTGGTCGTATGACAGCGGATGAGTCGTCTTCCAAGAGTCGAGCTGGTCGAACCACTTCTGTCGTCGCGGAGCGTCAGAGGCGTCTCTCAATGAGAGGACCCGATCGATCAAAGCTCGGAGAACCAGCCGGGCGTCCCCAACGATGGGCACCTCGGCGTTGCGCACCTTCCCGATCTCGGCGGGATCCACGTCGACGTGGATCACCTTGGCGTGTGGTGCGAAGGCATCGACTCTGCCCGTTACACGATCGTCAAACCGTGCCCCGAGGCTGACCAACAAGTCGGCTTTCTGGATGGCTGTTGTGGCTGGATAGGTACCGTGCATGCCCGGCATCCCCAGCGCCAGAGGGTGGTCGTCGGGGAACGCCCCTCGTGCCATCAGGGTTGTCACCACGGGCGCATTGACGGCCACAGCGAATTCGGCGAGTTCCGCGGAGGCTCCAGCGTTGATCACTCCGCCACCTACATAGAGGACCGGCCGCTCGGCGGACTCGATGAGCTCGATGGCGGCTCTGATTTGCTTGGGATGGCCTTCTTTCGTCGGCTTGTACCCGGGAAGGCCGGCCAGCGACGGCTCCGACCACCGGGTCGGTTGATTGAGCACGTTCTTCGGAATGTCGACAAGCACCGGTCCCGGCCGTCCTGTGGATGCAAGGTGGAATGCCTCGTGGATCACGGCTGGAAGCTCATCGGCGTCGGTCACCAGATAGGAGTGTTTGGTGCAGTGCATCGCCAGGCCTGTCGTGTATGCCTCCTGGAAGGCGTCGCTTCCTATGGCTGCGGTGCCCACCTGGCCCGTGATGGCCACCAGGGGAGTGGAGTCCATTTTTGCGTTCTGGAGGGGGGTGATCAGGTTGGTCGCTCCCGGCCCAGAGGTGGCCATTGCCACGCCCACCCTGCCGGTTGCCATCGCGTACCCCTCGGCCATGTGCCCGGCACCTTGCTCATGTCTGGCCAGGATGTGACGGATCGGACTGTCGAGCAGGGGGTCATAGGCGGGGAGGATCGCCCCGCCGGGGATTCCAAAGATCAGCTCCACACCCTCGTGCTCGAGACTGCGGAAAAGTGAGTTGGATCCTGTGAATGGTTGCTGTGTCATTTTGGTAACAAAAAACCCTCCGCATGGAGGGTTGGGCGCACGCAGAGGGCTGCGTGCGCTACTCGATGAGAAGAAGATCGGTTACGGGGTATTGGCAGTTGTGCATGATGCGGAAGAACAGTATGTACCGGCGGTGACGCGAGTGTCAAGGTCTGACAGCCTTGGCGTCCAGCGTGTGCACAGGTTGGGCGTGGGACCCAGTCCGTTTACACGCTTGAAGGGTCAGGGAGCGGTTTTTGGGTCGAGGAACGGCATCAGCTTACGAAGCTCGTCTCCGACCTCTTCGATCTGGTGAGCCCGGTTGGCCGCTCGTTGCTCATGGAGGACGGGGGCTCCCTCCCGGGCCTGGGCCAGCCACTCGTTGGCGAAGGCACCCGATTGGATTTCCTCGAGCACCTTCTTCATCGCCTTTTTGGTCTCATCGGTGACTATCCGGTTGCCACGGGTGTAATCGCCGTATTCGGCGGTGTCCGAGATCGAATAGCGCATCCAGGAAAGACCGCCTTCGTAGAGCAGGTCGACGATCAGTTTCAACTCGTGGAGGGTCTCGAAATACGCAGACTCTGGCTGATAACCCGCCTCGACGAGAGTCTCGAACGAGGCTTTGATCAACTCGGAGACACCTCCGCAAAGGATCACCTGCTCGCCGAAGAG
>JAZFTN010000237.1:0-3696 GCA_036446715.1 Acidimicrobiia bacterium
GCCCAGTCCCACGAATGGGAGCCCGTCCTCGATTGACTCGGCTGGGATGTACACTCCGCCACCGCATATGGTTCAAGCTTCCAAATACTCTGTGGGTGACAAGGTCGTTCATCCCCAGCACGGCGCGGCGACCATCAAGAAAAAAGTCAAGCAGGAGTTTGATGGCAAGAAGCAGGATTACTTCATCCTGGACGTGGCTACAGAACAACTGACGGTGATGGTCCCGCTCGACAAGGTCGAAGATCTGATTCGCCCGGTGATCTCCAAGACCAGGTCGCGTGAGGTACTCCGTTCACTGAAGACCGAGCACGAAGAGGCCGGCTCCAACTGGAGCCGGTGGTACAAGGTCCTCAATGAGAAGATGGTTTCCGGTGACATTTTCCAGGTTGCTGAAGTGGTGCGAGACCTCTCTTACGCCCAGCAGACCAAAGGGATCAGCCCGGCGCTCAAGCGCATGCTCTCCAAAGCGCGTTTGACGCTCAGCTCTGAGCTTGCGTTTAGCCTCCAGATCGACGACGAACAGGCCATCAAGAAGCTCGACCGTGCTCTTCCCATCATCGAACCCATCGAGGAATGAGCCGGGTCGGTTGGGGATTTGATGCCCACCCGCTAAACGACGAACCACCTCTGTTGCTGGGTGGTGTGGTGGTTTCCGATACCGAAGGCGTGTCGGCTACCTCAGACGGTGATGTTCTGGCCCATGCCGTCACCGACGCTGTTCTAGGTGCCTGTGTGCTTGGTGACATCGGCGGGCACTTCCCCTCCGATGATCCGGCTTCTCATGGGGCAGACTCGATGGCGATCCTGCGTCAGGCGGTGACGATGGCAAGGGCGTCGGGCTGGGGACCTGTCCACGTCGACGTCACCGTGGTAGCAGAGTCGATACGAGTGTCTCCGCACCGCGAGGAGATTCGATCCTTGTTGGCCGAGGCCATGGCGATGTCTGTCGACGCCACCTCAGTCAAAGCCACCACCACGGATGGACTCGGTTTTCTCGGAAGAGGCGAAGGTCTCGCTGTGATTGCCGTCGTCACTGTCGAAGCCCTGTCTTAACATCCAACGATGCTCGAGGTCTACAGCACGCTTCACCGAGCACTAGTCCCGTTTGAGCCCCGCGAGGAGGGCAAGGTCTCGATGTATGTCTGTGGGCCGACGGTCCAGTCGGAGCCCCACGTCGGTCATGGCCGGTCGGCGGTGGCTTTCGACGTAATCCGGCGTTATCTGACATGGAGCGGGTACGACGTCGACTTCGTGCGAAACATCACCGATATCGAAGACAAGATCATTGCCGCGGCCGCGGAAGCCGGCGAGAGTGTCGAGAGCCTTGCGCTGGAGATGGCCCGTCGATTCGAGGAGACTTTCGAAGGTCTCGGCATCCTGGTTCCTGATAGCGAGCCAAAAGCCACCGACCACATCGACGAGATCATCACCATGACAGAGGCGTTGATCGAGCGCGGGCTCGCCTACGCCCGCGACGGTGATGTCTATTTCTCGGTCAGGACACTGGAGGCCTACGGGAAGCTCTCGGGGCAGAACCCGGATGATCTTCGTTCGGGTCACCGAATCGAGATCGAGGAGGCCAAGGAGGACCCGCTCGATTTCACCCTGTGGAAACGGAGCAAGCCGGGTGAGCCCTGGTGGGATTCACCATGGGGTCCGGGCCGCCCCGGTTGGCACATCGAGTGCTCAGCGATGGCAGAGAAGTATCTGGGCCATGGTTTTGACATTCACGGGGGTGGGACGGACCTGATCTTTCCTCATCATGAGAACGAGATCGCCCAGAGCGAGGGGGCGTCGGGGAGGACGTTTGCCAGATACTGGCTACACAACGGGATGGTCAACCTCGGTGGGGAGAAGATGGCCAAGTCGACCGGTCACGCAATAGACCTGGCTTCGATCATCGAATCGCACGGGGGCCGCGCCCTGCGCATGCTCTATCTCCGGGCCCACTATCGATCACCCATCGAGTATTCGGACGTGTTGTTGTCCGAGGCTGCCGAGGCGCTGGACCGGCTCGACAGGTTTCGAGAGAGAGCGACTCCGGGAGTGCCCGAAGAAAATGCTCTCGGACGCTTTCGCGAGGCGATGGACGATGACTTCGGGACCCCCCAGGCGATATCACTGCTCTTTGACCTGGTCCGGGAGGGCAACAGGCTTCTCGATGAGGGCGGAGAGGTGTCTGCGATCGCAGGCGCCGTCGAGTCGATCGTCGATGTTCTCGGTCTGGATGATGCATCCAGACCGGTCTCAGGTGAGCAGGCTCTAACGGATGCTGAGGTGGATGTGCTTGTCGCGGAACGCAACAAGGCCCGAGGTGAGAAACGCTTCGATGATGCCGATGCGATTCGGGAATCGCTGGACGATCAAGGTGTGAGTCTCGAGGATGGGCCCCATGGCACCCGCTGGCTTCGGAAGTAGGGTCGAGGGTCTTCATGCGGTTGCGGCCGCCGTCGAGGCGGGTCGGGTCAACAGGCTCTACGTGGAGAGAGGCCGTCAAGAGAGGGTCGACGTAGCCGCTCTAATAGACAGGCTTGGCTCCGACAGGGTCAGGGTGATCGATGACGTCCGAACACTGGCGACGACCGATGCTCCACAAGGCGTCGTTGCCGAGTGCCGCCCAATCATTTCGGTAACGCTCGAGTCGCTGTCCGGTGAAGACGTTGCCCTGCTCGTTCTCGATCACGTTGTGGACCCACACAATGTCGGTGCCGTAGCGCGAAGCGCCAGCGCGGCGGGGATCACGGGTTTGGTGATGTCGTCAAAGCGAGCTGCTCCGTTGTCGGCGGCTGCCTTCAAGGCGTCGGCGGGGGCTCTCGAGAAGCTTCCGGTGGCGATTGTTGGCTCCATCCCGGAAGCGCTGAGCCGCCTCAAGGAGTTCGGAGTTTGGATCGTCGGTCTCGACACTTCAGCGGAGCAGCCGCTGTTTGGTCTCGAATTGCTGACGGAGCCCGTAGCCGTCGTAATCGGGTCAGAACGAGTGGGTCTTTCGCAGCTAGCGACAAAGCGATGTGATGTGGTGGTTTCGATACCGATGGTCGCCGGGGTGGAGAGTCTCAATTCTTCGGTTTCCGGTGCACTTGCCGCATTTGAGATAATGAGGGTTCGCAACACGCCGGGTTAGCTCAGTGGTAGAGCAGCTGATTTGTAATCAGCAGGTCGTCGGTTCGACTCCGGCACCCGGCTCCGTTCACATGCAGGGGTTTTGTGCCCGCTACCAGGGTAAACGGCCCCCGAGCGATTCCTTAGATGTCTCTCGTTGAGTTACGTCATTTCGCACTATTGCGTGCCCTTTGTTACCCCAATGTGGCCCAGATGTGGCCCAAGGAAACCCGGCCCATCGGTCCTAATGGTCGCGTCGACACACCATGACAGGACAACCATGGAGATGAATGGGACGGAGTTGCAAACCATCTAGGCGTTGATCTGCATCGTCAATAGCCGCTGAACCTCTCTCTGGGCAAGGCGGAGAGATCCTGTCGACTGTCATCGGTCTCTGGTGGGTCTATCTCATCTCAGATTCGTAGGTAGCCGCTCGTAGGTGGTGAGTCCGGCCTTCATTTCGGTCGCGGGTGGACGGTTGAAGGTCGGTCGGCTGGGAATTGAGACGATAGCTCTTCTAACTTGTGGTTCCTATGACGACTGATTCTCGACCCACAGGGGTGCTGCTGCTCCAGCTGGGGACACCTGATTCGACAG
>JAZFTN010000238.1:0-4405 GCA_036446715.1 Acidimicrobiia bacterium
GTCCAGGGCCCAGCGCCCGTTGCCCTCGACACCCTCCACTTCGGTGTACTCCTCGGGACGGTCGTAGTGGGTGCCACTCGGATTGATCTCCCACGGCACGTGGGGGGCCTGAAGATGGACATAGCTGAGCGTCGGCGGACCACCCGCCTCGATACCGTCGATGATCCTTTGCATCCAGTCGACCCACCTTGCTCTGGTCCCAGAAGGGGGAACCGGCAGACCCTCGATCTCGATGCCACCACCGGTCGGCACCCTCGTCTGCCCGAGAAAGCCCTTCCAGGCATTGTCGATGCTCGGCAGGTTCTCCCGAAGCACGATCGGTAGGGAAAGATGGCCAAACACCACACCCACATCTTGGATCAGAGCGCTGAACCGGGTCGGGGCGCGTCCGGCATAGTCGGGGCAAATGTCCTCGGGGCACATATCGGCGACCCACTCGATGACGTGCATCTCATATGTGTTCGCCAACAACGTGAACAAGTTGTCTGGATGGTCGACCGACGAAGGGCTCATCCCCTTCTCCCCCAGGACTCCGGTGAGGATCGCGGGGACGCTCTGAGTTGTGGCGATCGAGCTCGAAAAGGAGTTTCGATACCAGGTGCCCTCCTCGCTCAAACGAGCGAAACTGGGAAAGAGATCGATGTTGACGCTTCCTCCTCTGTCCATCAGCGAGGCGATCGGCATCTCATCCAATTGGATAATCACAATCGGTACCGGGTTTCCGACTTCGACGGTGGAGTCGGCGGTCTCCAGCTCGGTCCAGATCAATCGTGCCGACGCCGAGGTCGCCACGAACATGATGACGACGAGGGGTAGCGAAACCGCAAACCACGCCAGCACGCCTTCAAACCGGCGGACCATCAGAACCACAACCAGCGTGACGCCAAGGGCTATGGCAATTGCCAGGATGGTGCTGTCGGGAAGAACCTGTCGACTGATCACGAGCCCGATGGCTATCGCCAGGGCACCGACGATCGTCTTGTAGGCGATATCGGGGGCACGACCGCCGATTCGATCTGCGACCCACAGAACGACCAGAGCCACTGCCGGCACGACGAGGGCTATCAGCAGACCGAAGAGGATTATCTTTGCGGGGCTGGTCCGATTGGCCACAAACACCTCCGGATTGCGGCCATAGATGTCCAGAAGCGGTGCCGCGAAGGCAGCCGCACTCAGCCCACAGATCACCAGAAGTCTTCTCCAGACTCGGTTTCGCCCATTTGGTCCTGAAGCCACCACAGAAAGCTAATTGCCCGCGACTGCAACCTGACATGTCAATCCAGGTCAACGGCGATGAGGCCGGGCGGCCCGAGTTGGACCGGACGACCCTTACAATCCGGCGATGGTCCCATGAGCCGACGAACCCGCCGTGGTGGCGCCAACGGGGAAGATTCCGACCCTCCGCTAAGAGGACAGATCGGTCAACTGAAAGAACTGCTCGGGTTTCTTCGTCCATATCGAGGGTGGCTGGCGATCGCGATTCTCGGAGTCACGGTCGCATCCGCCCTCGGCCTCGTCTTCCCTCTGATAATGGGCGGGCTCGTTGACACCGCCATCGGCGCTGAGACAACCACTGAAAGCCTGGATCGGTTGGCTCTGATACTTCTCGGCGTCTTCCTGGCTCAGGCAGCTTTCAACTACATACGCTCTTACGCGGTGGCCATTGTCGGCGAGGGTGTGGTCGCTGACCTGCGACGCACGGTCTACGAGCGCATCGTGCGACTTCCGGTGCCGTTCTTCGATAAGAGAAGGACCGGAGAGATCACGTCACGGCTGACTTCGGACGCGTCGGTGATTCAGGGAACTGTCTCTACTGCGGTGGCGCAGACGTTGGCGCAGGGCATCACCCTCGTCGGAGGCGTCGTGTTGATGCTCGTGCTGAGCCCGAGGCTCTCGCTCACTGTGCTCGCCTTTCTACCGATAGCGATCCTTGCCGCCGCGTTCTTTGGCCGCCGTCTCAATCGCATCTCCACGGTTTTTCAGGATGAGATTGCGTCAGCAAACGCCTTCGCCGACGAGTCGATCGCCTCGATACGAGTCGTCAAATGGTTCTCTGCCGAGACGGATGCCACCAGCCACTACGCAGAGGGAATCGCTCGGTCCTACGAGGTCGCTCTGAGACGAGCCCGGCTCCGGGCATTATTCGTGCCTGGCGTCACCTTCGTCGGATTCGGAACCCTGGCATTGGTCCTCTGGGTCGGCGGTCGACAGGTGCTTGCCGGGTCAATGACCGCCGGGGAACTGGTTTCCTTTCTCTTGTACACCCTTACAGTGGCCGGGGCGATCGGAACCTTCACCGGTATCTACTCACAACTGCAAGAGGCGCTCGGCGCCTCCCGTCGCATATTCGAGCTTCTCGCCATGTCGGTCGAAGTCCACGAAGTCGCCCATCCTCAGGTCCCCTCACATCAGGAGGGCTCCGTTCGTCTGGAGTCGGTGAGTTTCAGTTATGAGGGACGTGACAGCCAGGTTCTGACGGAGATCGACCTGAAGCTGGAGCCCGGCGAGGTCATAGCCCTCGTGGGTCCATCGGGTGCCGGCAAATCGACGATCACGCAGCTGATACCTCGCTTCTATGACCCCACGGGTGGCCGGGTTCTGGTGAATGATGTGGATGTGAGGAACCAGTCTCTGGCCGATTTACGAGCTCAGATGGCAGCGGTTCCCCAGGAGGTGCAGCTCTTCTCCGGGACGATCGCCGAGAACCTGCGCATATCGAAGCCCGAGGCGACCGACGAAGAGCTCGTCAAGGCGGCCACCGCTGCCAACGCTCACGAATTCATCACCGAGTTTCCCGACGGCTACGAGACCGTGGTGGGCGAGCGTGGAATCCAGCTCTCGGGCGGGCAACGCCAAAGGGTCGCCATCGCCCGGGCACTTCTCGCCGATCCCCGCATTCTCATCCTCGACGAGGCTACGAGCTCGTTGGACGCTGAGTCGGAGGGTCTAGTTCAACAGGCTCTGGAGCGCTTGATGATCGGACGCACGACTCTCGTCATCGCGCACCGTCTCAGCACGGTGCGCGCAGCTGACCGTCTGCTGGTCATCTCCGATGGCCGGATCGTGGAGGAGGGGGCCCACAATGATCTCGTCGCAGCCGGCGGGGTCTATGCGCGACTCCTGGAGCGTCAACTCTCCGATTGAGATCAGTCCCCGTCCGGCAGGACGACGCCGAGGAGCCACCCGACGACTGATACCACAATCGAACCCCAGAAGGTGGCCCAGAAGAAGCCCGTTGAGGTCAGGCCGAGATCGAAAACGCTGGGACCGGACAACCAGACAACCAGCTGAAGCACCAATGCGTTCACAATGAACAGGAACAGCCCGAGGGTCACCAATATGAAGGGAAGGCTGAAAAAGGTGATGATCGGCCTGGCGATGGCATTCGCCAGGCCCATGATCGCGGCGACAATCAGGAACTGCCACCAGACACCCGAGAACTCGAGTCCGCTGACCAACAAGACGGCCACCCAAAGCGACGCTGCCGTGCTCAGAAGCGTGATGATGAATTTCATGAGAGAGACTGTACAGATTCCGTCATTTCGACGCGGCCAGTACCGACTCGACAGAGAACTCCCCATCTGAGTAATCGATTCTCTCTGCTCTGGCAGCAGCCAGCAGATCTGACTCTCCCTGACGCAGATGCCCGATCCCCAGGTCATCGGTCGTAACCGACACGCTCTCGATCTCGGCGCGCATAGACACTTTGGCGTCGGACTTGACTCGCCGCACCGCGCTCAGCACCTGGCTGGTGATCTCCAGGATGGCACTGTCGGCGACGAGAGCCTCGAACTCGTCGGTCGACGGCCAACTCGCCCGGTGAATGGAGCCTTCCTTCCACCAACTCCACACCTCCTCGGTGACAAAGGGAAGAAACGGGGCAAAAAGCCGGAGATAGACCGACAGCCCCATTTGCAGAGTTGCCTGTGCCGACGCAGCCTCGTGGCCCTCGCCGTAGGCGCGGGTTTTGACCAGCTCCAGATAGTCGTCGGTCCAACTCCAGAATGAGCGCTCGGTGATCTCGAGGGCCCTTGCGTAGTCAAATCGCTCGAACGCCTCGGTCGCCTGCCCAACCACCTGGGACAGCCCGCCCAGCATCGAACGGTCGATCGGTTCCGTGATGTTGGCCGGATCGACGTCCCCGGAGAATCCGAGGGCAAACCGGGAGGCATTGAGGATCTTGATGGCGAGACGGCGCCCGATCTTGATGACACCGAGGTCGACAGCCGTGTCAACACCGGGCCGGCCGTTACAGGCCCAGTAGCGCACGGCCTCGGACCCGTACTCCTCGAGCAGAGGGGCCGGGGTCATCACGTTGCCCTTCGATTTGGACATCTTCTTTCTGTCCGGGTCGAGAATCCACCCGTTGATCGTGGCGCTGCGCCAGGGCAGCTTCGAATGCTCG
>JAZFTN010000239.1:0-12465 GCA_036446715.1 Acidimicrobiia bacterium
AACTCATAACCCGAAGGTCGCGGGTTCAAATCCCGCCCCCGCTACGAACGAAAACCCTTGGGATACCTATATTTCCTGAGGGTTTTCTCGCATCTGGAGTCGTTGACTTTGGCGCTCTGATGACGAACTGCTGAGAAACGGTTGGTGAAGCCCAACGGTCGACGACCGGTCGAACTCGGCATGGTCGAGCCATCCGGTGGAAGGCCACGAGTTCACCGTACGGCCACTCTTGGTGGTCGATGCGATAGCGCGAATACTGGATAGCGCGGCTGGACTGCCGAGATCGGTTCGTCCCGCATGTAGCTGGCAGCACTTATGGGCGGCTCAGACCGACGACGATCGCCCAGGTCAGACTGTCATCCGCCCGGGATCGGCACATGTCAGCGGGCAGGTGGAGCAGGTCAGGTTTCGGTAGGCCGCCCGACGGAGTTGGGGTGCCAAACGCGGAAAGCGACGGCAATGCCTCCTAGGAGCACCACTAGCGAAGCGATACCGGTGGCGACCAGGGTGCGCCGCAGTTGGGTGACTGGGGCCATCGTCTCCGCTTCCGAGGCCCCGAGGGCAACCGCCCACGGCGCGTTGCGCAGCGGTACCCAGGCCATCACGTGCTTAGAGGACAAATCGAAGTCGCCTTCTCCGGCACCGTGGGGCACTGTGCGTACGACCGGCGACCGCAGCTCTGCGGCCTCTGCATAGAACTCGGGGTGGTCACCTGTGCTCAGCACATGACTGGGGTTGGTCGACACCAGCACCATGCCTCGGTCATCGACCAGATCGGCGTGGCCGGTGACCCCGATCCTGTTTGCTGGCTCTATGAACCCGGCCATCACCGGCCCACTGAGATCGATCAGCCCCACCAACGTCCCGACCCGGCCTCCGGTGGCAGCGAAGATCGGAACGCCAAGGGCAGCGACTACTTCGTCTCCGCCTGCGAGGCTGAACGGTGGGGAAATGGAGCTTGTCGATTCTGCTAACACCGAGGCGACTTCGCTGCCCCACGTCGCATCTCTCTGTGCTGTCACAAACGCGGTCGGTCTCGTCTCCACAATTTGACCGCGCTGATCGAACAGAAGTGTCGCCAGTGTGGCCACGTCAAGGCTGGATGAGTGAGAACCGTTCTCCAGCCCTCGAACCAGATCGTCACCGGGACCGGGTGCCAGGGCGGCAGCAGCGAGTTCGAGGTCGAAGAACGCGTCGTTGACGAATTGGTCAACCTGCGCGGTAAGCAGTTCCGCCTCCCTGACCCGACCGGCGCGGAGCTCATCTCCGAGCTCGGCAATGACACCCCAACCGAACACACCGGCTGGGACGATGGCCACTGCCACAACAGCGATCAGGATCCAGAAGGCCCGTCTTCGGCCCGATTCCTCCACCGGGTGGTCAGGAGTCATGGAACCGCTGCACGTTGGATTCGATCACCCTCCGTGTGGATGGGCATAGACGCACCGGTTGCTCCACACCAGACTCGGCCATCAAGCCGGCGAGACCGGGGACATCGCAACCATGATGAGCACCGAAGACGTGGCCAATCTCGTGGGCGAGGACGAACTCATCCTGCCCATTGTGAACGGCGTGGTGACGCACGATCACGTACCTTCCGCCGAAGACTGCAGATCCGTCCTTCGTACCAGCCACCTCCTGGCCGGTGAGCACTATGACCACGTCCCCGTCTCCCAAAACACCTTCGGATTCGACCTCGTCGAGCAGGCCACGTAGCGACGTGGCGTCGTCCGGCGACTCCCACGATTCGACCCGCACCGGCAGAACGTGGATACCCAAGCTGCGGTAATGACCAATGGCACGGGTCACGATGAGACGCGCTTCGAGCTCGGCTCGATCACCGAAGTGGGTGCGCCATTCCTCGTCAAGCACCAGAACTGCCTTGAACGGGATAAGGAGAGCGGTCCGGCTCGTGTTCGTGGAGATCAGTGAATGGCCCCACTCCAGGGGGAGCACATCGTCGTCCGCCGCAGTTCCAAGCTGCAGCAACGTCTCGACGCCGAACGCAACACCGAACCACACCACCAGGAAGCCAAAGGTCACAAACGCGAGCCGACCAATGGCTCTAGCGCTCGACGGGATCAATTGCCCTCCAGTTCGCGACGCTGAGCGAGGAGGGCAGCCTCGACCCGACTCGGGACGTGGAGCATCTGGAGTTCGTTGGCGAGGGTTGGAGTCACCTAAAATTCGCTTTGCGGTGACGGAACGCTTCGTGTAGGTGCGACAACCTCGCCGACAAGGAGCACCCCGACCAGTACAAGTCCCGACTGGTAGGTGCTGATTACCCCCACCCCGCCGGCCGTCAACAGAACCAGCCCGACGCCGATGTTCCACTGACCGCCACCGAAAGCCGACCACCAGGTGGTCGCGAGCCCTCCGAAAGCCAAGGCATAGACGATTCCTGGCAGCCATCCGGGCACGCCAAGGGTCCATAAACCGAGTATCCATACCGTTGAAGAGCCGGCCCACAGCATTGCTGTGGTGGCGGCGGCTGCGCCAAGCCCGATCAGCAGCGCACGACGAGTCGGACGCTGCTTGAGGAGGAGCGGTGCGGTCAGACCAGCCAACACCAATGCGACTTCAGCGATTATGAGAAGGGTGTCCACTTGCCTGCCTGTCAGCCCACCGCCTACACCTTGCCCCAACGAACTCCAACCCGCACTAGCCACCCCAAGGGCAAACAGTGCCAGAGGTACCGACCGCCGGCCTCGCCAACCTGCCAGGGCTGCGACAACCAGGCCAGCCGAAAGGCTCCATCCCACCACCGAGAGGGAGATGACGCCGAATCGTCCCGCTCCCGCCACCAATAGGAACCCGACAGCGACAGAGCCTGCCAACATGCTTCTGGGATCTCGGCTCTTCAACCGGACATAAGCCATAGAGACGAGAACTGCTACCAGGAAGACAGCAGCTGCGTAGTAGGCGAGTCGTCCCGCCTCTGCGAGGACCCTGATCGGGGTTTCGAATCTGCCCAGCCCCGGAATGTGGATCAGGGTGCGGGTGCCGATGCGCAATAGCAACAACTCCGCGACGACGAAGACCGTCAGCCAAACGACTCGCGGCGGGGCAGCAAAGACGTTATGGGTTTTCGACATCGGGCTCCTCGGCACCTCGCCCCTTCGGGACGCGATACACCATGTACCAGAGGATCACCAGGACAATGATGACTAAGAAAGCCACAAAGATGAGAGTGAAGCCGACCATCGGGTTTGATGGTTGAAATGCCGGCCAGTCGTCCGTCGGAGCAACCGCTCGCCGTGGGGGATCTTCATTGGTAACGGTGAGCTGGGTGAAAGAGGAAACCGACTTGATTCCGTCCCGTTCACCTTTGCTGCCGTCCCACACGGCGAAAGCCACGTCGATCGGGCCTCGCCCGGAAAACTCGGGTTGCATGTCACCTTGGGGAAGAAAGGACCGCGAGTACACCACCATCCACCGGGACTCGGAGTGGACACCGAACCCCTCGAGGTCTTCTGAGGCGTCCGGGGTCAGTGTCCCGAAACCACCCGCGATGAGATTCTGCACCGGCCGCCGCACACTCTGTGCCAGGGGATTGCCCGCCGCACGGGCGGTGTAATACAGATCGTCGGTCGACGGGTAAAGGTCGACGTACCCATCGCCAAGCAGAGGGGGTGCTTGCACTTGTTGGTCCCCGCGCCATTGCCAGATGTTCACCGCCTGATCGGCCTGACCCATGCATATTGCGGGAACGCTGCTGGCCGCCTCGGCTGGGAACTGGATTGCGGCAGCATCGGTGAACGCCTCAGGCCGGTCAGTCGAAACGTCCGGGGTGGAGTCGAACCACTCCAGCATCACAAAGAGCCTGTCTTGGTAGTGGACCGCGCGCACTGCCACCCTTTGCGTGTCCCCGCCTCCCATCGGCGGAGTCACTTGCTGGGCGGTGGTAGCCACAAACACGGGAAGAATCGACTGCCACTGCGGTGCCGACCCATCCAGACCGGGGTCAGAATCCACTTTCCAGACGCCAATGTTCTGAGTCTGTGCCAATGCTGGATTGGCTTCCCCGAGATACATGACGACCGAAACCAGCATCAAAATGACAACAACGGCTACTTGGGGACGACGTTTCCTCATGCAAAGCTGCCGGCTGTCGGGATCGGACATGGGCCGCACTGACCGTCGTCGGGAGGCTCTTGCGGCAGCGGCAGGTCTGCGACCTCGACAGGAGTTATGTCGTATGCCGCGGCGTCGGCTTCGACCCAATCGGCCAGAAGTTCTCCTGCTGCCCGATACCAGTCATGAGAAGATACGTTGACGGCTCGCAGCCCGAAGGCGGGTGCCCAACAAGCGAGATGATCTTGGAGGAATGACCGCGAGGTGTGGCGACAGATCTCGACCTCGTCGAACTGTTCTCGTTGGAGGGCGGAAGCTTCTTTCCGAGCAACGAGGGCCATGAACTCGACCTCAACAGTTATGTGGTCGAGACGCTCCCGCTCCGAGCCCCCGGCTCGAAGCCCGTGAGCCCGATAGAAGCCAGCGATATCAGCCAGCATTGCCGACTGTTGGAAGACGCCTTCACCCCGGAACGCGGTTTCGTAGCCGGGGGCGTCTGAAGAGGCGACCGGAGGGAACAACTCCAAATGTGCAGATCGCAAACCTTCGAGTTCGCTCGCTGCGACGGCTTCCAACTCCGAAACCGCACCTCCGAGACTCCTGGGAAGACCCAGGGAGGCAGCCGCCGGCAAGAGAATTGATTCGAGAGTTCTCTGATTCTCTGCGGTAGGCCAAGCAAATCCGGTGGCAAGCAGCGAGTAGATGGTTGCCCGCCCTACCGCTTCGATCAGGTCGCTTTCGTCGACCATATTTACACTCATATCGAGTTCAGTTTCAATGGTCGCTCGAACACCGGCTCTTCGACGTTGACCCGCACAATCTCGTGACCGTCGGGGCCGTAACCGATGGCGGTGTCATCAAAGACCTCGTAGGCCTCTCCGCCCACCTCGATCTCACCGACCTTTTCCCCCTCCTCGACGTCAAACGAGAAGATCATCTCTTGGGACACGCGAAAGAGCTGGAGTACCGCCAGCAGTCTTCGTGAGGGGCGGGTATAGGTTTCGATGGCCTGGTCAACTCCGGGACCGAACATCTGCTTGAGGTAGTCGCGTGGAACCCAGCGAGGCGGGATGTAGTAGATGTTGGGTTGGGTCCCGAACTGTGGATACAGGGGTAACGCCACTTCCTCCTCGTGGACCAGGTAGTAGAGCGGGTGGCTCGGGTCCCGGGCCCAGGTGCCGTCGGCTTCCACAGTGACCAGTCCGTGAAGACGGATTTTGCCGACACAAGCAGCCATGCACCTTGGCTCCATCGGCTGGCCGTTGGTGAGAGGATCACTCCCCTCCACTCTTGGGTAGCAGCCGATGCACTTCTCGGAAGTCCCGGTGCCGGGACGGTACATCGCCTTCTTGTAGGGGCAGGCTTCAACGCACTTCCGATAACCCCGGCATCTCTCCTGGTCGATGAGAACAATCCCGTCTTCGGGGCGTTTGTAAATCGCGTTGCGGGGGCAGGCGGCGAGACAACCCGGGTAGGTGCAGTGATTGCAGATTCGTGCCAGGTAGAAGAACCATCCTTCGTGCTCGGGGAGACTGGCGCCGCTTGCCTTCCAGCCGGTGCCGTGATCCTCGTATCGGTTCGGTGCCTTCCAGTCCTCCTCTTCGGGCAAGTATCCAACGGCTCTCTTTTCGGCACCCGCCGCCTCGAAGATGGTCTTCCCCTCGAATCGGCCATACGGCGCCTGCTCTGAGCTGGCAGAGGCGTCCCACACCTGACCGCCGGGATTGGCATCCTCGAGCAATTCCAGGGTATTGACGTCCCAATGCTGTGGATAACCTCCATAGGGTTTGGTCTCGACGTTGTTCCACCACATAAGCTCCTGACCCGGTGAGAATGTCCACGTCGACTTGCATGCCATGGTGCAGGTCTGACAGGCGATGCAACGGTTGATGTTGAAAACAGCGGCGAATTGGCGACGGACTCCTCCCCCGTCGAAGCGATAGTCCATATCGCGGCCTAGTTGCCAGTTGTAGACCGTGCTCATCGATGACTCCCGAAAACGTCTTCGACCAGCGTGCGGACGAAATCGGCCCCTCGGCGCTTGTAGATGGCGTGGGGCAACCCGTATGCCGGTGATTCGAAGAGAGCACCCACCTCGAAAGCGGTAAAACCGTTGAGGGCGTACTCCTCGACCAGGCAGCGGGCGGTCTCCCGGTCGGTCTCTTCGGGTATTGCAACCGGATAGCCGATACCGACCAGTTCCAGGGGATCGTCCCGCTCGAACTTCTTCACGAAGACCTGCCTTTCACACTGACGAATCGGCCTGACAGATAGTCCTGCATGGACCGTCCTTCCGCTCCGGGGCTTTTGCCGGTGGTGGCGTCGGACCAAACGCCGACCCCGCCGAGGCCCCCGTCTTCGGCTTTGGTGATCTTCACCAGGGTCTCTTTGGGGACGGTGTTGATGGCGTGGTTGTCGACATCAAAACCAAAGATGAATCCCATGGCGCCTGCGCGTTTGTGGAAGAGCGAGTCGGTCTGATGGATGGGTGGCGCCCAGCCACGGGTCAACGACTGCTGGCTTCCGTGTCGGAAGCTGGATTGATAACCAGTGTCGGCTAGAGCCCGCCCGTCGGGCCGTTCCTTCTGAGCGCGAACCGTCCTCGGTGTGGCCATGTAGAAGGCGTGTTTGATCATTGTCACGCCAGGGGGATAAGACGGGTTGTAGCTGACTCGGGCCATGAGCCGGGCGGACTCGTAGAACGGGTCGTCGGCGGTTGCGCCGACGTAGGGACGGTCGGCCGGGTTGGCGTCGATCCACACCCAGTCTCCGTTCTCGACCCCCAGACTGCGGGCATCGACCGGGTTCATGTGAAGTTGGGCATCTCCAACACCTGGCATCCGTTTCTCTGTTCGATACGGGTCGCCGTAGTTTGAGTTCCAGATCCAATGCCAGTCGGTGACGGCCCAGGAGGAATGCACCGAGTGCCTGGATTTGGGGGTGAGGCACACGAATCGATAACCCTGTTCGAAAAGGGGGTTCACGGTCCGGCGCACCTCGCTCCATGGCATCTTGACGTTGCGGACCTGTCGGCGGTCGGCGTCGAGATCGTCGAGTGCTATCCCATAATCCTTGGGGCGGATCCATGGGCTGGACGAGACAATCACATTCGGCAGATAAGGGGTGGCTTCCACCGCCTCGCGGTGGACGATCAGGTTTTCGCCGTATTCGATGGCCTCGGGCAAGTCGCAGTATGCGTTCATCCGCCCTGTATCGGTGTAGAACGGGAGACTGTCCTGAACCTGCTCCCAGAAAGGGATACGGGGATATGTCCTGTACTGCATCAGGGCTCCACCGGGCTCTCCGTATCGTCCCTCCATGATGTCCGAGACCGTGTATCCCTCGGTGGTGAACGATGCCGCCAGAACTCGATCCAGGTAGACCTCGGGGCGGCCCTCGCTGGCGAACTTGAAGTAGTCGGCGAATCGCCGGTCACCGGTGGTGTTACTGAGGGCTCTGGCGACACCGGCGAAAATGGCCACGTCGTCCCGACTGTCGTAAAGCGGTTTGATTCCGCCTTTCCACAGCTGGAGAAACGGGTTCGAGCACGAGCCGCCCATCTCCAAAGTCTCGAATTCCATCCAACTGTTGGCCGGGAGGATGACGTCGGCAAACTCGGCGGACCCGGTCCACTCGATTTGCTGATCGACGATGAGATCGACCTTGGGGTTGACGTTGTGGATGAGGTGATAGGCCCACTTCGCCTGGTTGATCAGGTTGGCGTTGTTGTACCAGATCATCTTGGTGGGCGTGGGCATGTGGGTCCGTCCGGTGAATACCTTTCTTCCCTCCGCCGGAGTGTCGACGATCAGCGGTCGATCGCCGTAACCCCAATATGAGACCTCCTCGCCGTGGATGTAATGGTGAAGGTCGGAGAAGTCGTAGGTGGCCTTGTCGTCGAGCAGGGGGTTGAAGGGGTCCTCATTGACGTATCCCCCCACACCGGGGCCGAACCAGGGAGCCCCGTGGAAGATCCCACCTTTGTAGTTGCCTGCCCAGGTGCTGACCCCAGCGCCGGGGATGGCTATCTGTCCGGTGAGCATCGCCACCATGTAGGTGGCACGATTGTGGAGGGTGGCATGGAAGTAGTGGTTGATTCCCTCGCCCACGTGAATCGACATTGGGCGGATGGTCGCCACGTCGTTGAGGAGCCTCTCCAACAGCTCCCGGGGGGATCCGGTGATATCGGCCACCGTGTCCAGGTCGTAGTCGGCGAGATGCTCCCGATACAGCGAGAACACGGTTGCGGCTTCGACTTCTGACCCGTCGACGAGTTGGACCGTCCCTCTCCAGTCGAGCATAGGATCGATACCTGCCTCTTCCATGCGCGCCCCGACATGCTCCCTGCTCAAAGCACGAAACTGCCCGAAGACCTCTTTGACCACGCGATCTCCGTTCACCCGGTTTTGCTCCGGGGTCATCCCGTGCAATGTGAAGCTGGGTCCTTCGGGGTCGAGGAGGGGAACGTGGTCAGCGAACATGTCGTCGGCGCGGACACGCTTGAGCGTGTCGAGCCTCACTAGCAGAGGGAAGTCGGTGAAGCGCTTGACGAAGTCGACGTCGTAGAGGTCGCGCTCGATGAGTTCTTTGGCCAGGTAGAGAAAGATCGACGTGTCCGACAATCCCGGTCTCACCGGGATCCAGTAGTCCGACTTCGAAGCTTGGGGTCCGTACTCGGGGACTATGGAGACGATCTTCCCTCCCCGCTCGATGATCTCTTGGAAGAAGTGGCTCTCCGGCATTTTGTTCTCGACCAGGTTCTTGCCCACCTGGATCAGGAGCCGGCTGTGCCGAAGATCGTTGAAGTCGACTTCGGTTGTCTGCAACCCGTGGACAAAGGGGAAACCGGGCGCCTGGTCCCCGCGCCAGGTGTATTCCGACCAGTCGCGAGCTCCCTTGGCCTCATTGGGCCCAACCCCGCGAACACTGGCATCGAGGAGAGCCATCATGTTGGCGAACCGGAACAGGCCAAACTTGCCTGCCACGCCATGCAGGGGGAGCGACGAGCCGATCTTCATGGTCCGCACTCCTGAGCCCTCCCAGAACTCAAGCATTTCGGGCTCGTAGCCGTCCGCCTCGAGGAGACGGCGACGACCCTCCTCCCCCGAATAGGTGGTGGCTATCGCCTCCAGACCGTAAGCCAGATAGTTGTCGACCTCGTCCCAAGAGAGACGGACAAAGCTGTCGTTGCCACGGTCGTCAAAGAGATACTTGGTTCGCAGGGTTGGATCATCGGACAGAGCCGGGAAACCGTCGTCGGCCCATTCTTTCCACCCCTTCCTAACCATCGGGAATCGCAGCCGGTATGGCCCATAAACGCGACGATGGAGCGTGTAGCCCTTCAGACATCCCCTTGGATTCCAATGGACGGTGGAACGATTGCCCTGCGGATCGCTGTAGTTGCCTCCGTCATAGTTCTGCTCGAGACGTGTTACGACACCGTTGCGGCTGAACGCCCGCAGCCGACACATGTGGGTGTCATTGGGAGCACAAACCACGGTGAAGCTGTCGTCATAACTGTATTGGTCGCGATAGACCTTCTCCCATCCACGGTTGGGGTAGGTCAAGAGTGGATTGTCGACACCCGGGAAAGCTTCGAGGGCGATCAGGTTGAGATCGAGGACTCCGGCGAACACACCAAAACCGGTGGCGCCCGCCAATTTGAGAAACCTGCGCCGGGTGACACTCGGGCCCATATCTGCAGAATCGGATGGGACCGGCCTGTCGGCTACGTTCATGGCTCCTCTAAATGTTACGCTATGTTCTAAACGTTTACTATCATATACAGTAACTAAGGATGGGCAAAACAGCCGCCTGCCAGGTCGTCACATCGAGAGGTAGGGGTTCCGAGTCATGCAGGTAACGCTTCGACGGAAAGGGGACTACTCGGTTCGAGCAATGCTCGACGTGGCAAGACACGCCGACACAGGGAAAAGAAAGGCCCGAGAGATCGCAGCCGAGATGGAGATCCCCAAGCTATACGTAGCCCAGGTACTCGCAGATCTGGTCCGACACCGCCTTCTGACGGCTGTGGCCGGTCCCACCGGTGGATACAGCCTGTCGCGTCCCGCTTCCGAGATCACGCTACTCGAGGTGACAGAAGCCGCTGAGGGCCCGACCACATTGGAGAGCTGTGTGTTGCGCGGTGGCCCTTGTGATTGGGTCAGTGTCTGTCCTGTACATGAGACATGGTGGCGGGCGCAGACTGCTCTCAGAGATAGCCTCGCCGCTACCTCCTTCGCCGATCTGGTCGCAATCGACAAGGCTATTGAGGGCGGCACCCATCAGCTGGCTCCGGACGTACCACTTCACGAAGTGGAAACGCAACGTGGCGGAATACGCACCAGCGAAACCTGACCCTGGGCAGTGGCTCCCTACCTATTGTCGTCTCACCAGGTGAGAAGGAACGCGCTAGACGTCCTGAAGGACGAGTTCGGGATCCTCAAGCGGGAAACGTCGCCGCCAGCTCGCATCGTCCATCCAGTCCCTGTCCAGATCATACCGCTCCCCCCGGCGACGAACGATCAACCGAATCTGGGATTAGGACGAGGCCGGTCAGCCATCGCAGCGGTGTTGCGCATCCTCGGTGGGTCAGCCAGCTGACAAATCAGCCACGCCGGCTATCGTGGGCGGCACTGAGCCTGACCCGCGAGCCCCGTCATTGGGTTCTGCGGAACGCGCGTAAGAAAGCTCCGGACATGGGTGTTTCGCCAGTTGGGATAGCTGGACCGGCGCACGATCGGCATCTCCATCGCGCGTCTATCGCGCGAGAGGACGCGATTTGACGGGAAACGACGCGAAACAATGAGAACGAAAAACCGAGTCGTGGCAGGGCGTTTCGGGCGTTTCCCTAGGTCAGAGGGTTGAGTGATTTCGGGCTCATAACCCGAAGGTCGCGGGTTGGGGGATCGGGTTGGCGTTTCGCGCCTCGGATGCCTAGGGCCGGCGACCCTTCAGCGACGAAGAGGTCCGCCGTGAGGAGGCACTCCTGGACCAGCGATGAAGCAACCGGCTGCCATCAAGTGGCAGCACACTGAGGTAACCCTGCCAGCCATCTCCAAGAATGATCTCGGGACTTTGACATCCCTGCCGAAGCCGGTCGCCTCGCGGTTAAACATCCCCCGTACTACCTGATGGCCGCGAGAGGGGATCGGGCGTACGTCCAACTCGGCCGGATTCCATACGTCATCGGACGTGGACGTGGTCACGCCGTGGTCACAGAAGCTGCGTAACAGCCCGGTACAGCACGACACCTGCCGACCAGGAAGGATCACGTTTGCCCTTGTCAGGCGTGTGTGCGGCACCCAACGACACCAGCCGAGACCTTGGATGCCGGAGTTCGAAACCCACCCCGGGCACCAGTTGTGCGACACGCCACTAGAAAACCCGCAGTCAGTCTGCGGGTTTTCTGGCAGAGGGTCGCGGGACCCGGGCCGGTGGGTGGGGGAGGGGAGAGGAACCGAACCCGGGCCCCACGAAGACGCGGAGTAAGACCTTCCTCTCTACGACAAAGGGATATTCTCGACCTCTGGTTTAACCCCGTTCCGGAGTGTACCCCTGTTGTCCTGGCTTCCAACTCTTCTAGACAGGCACCGGCTCGTCGTCCTCCTGGGCCGCAGCCATCTCCTCGAACGACATGTCCGGGATCTTCCGCGCAATGAACAGAGCCCCGATCACGATGGCGGCGGCAACCAGCAGACCCATGCGCAAAGCGGTGAGCTGACCGTCCTCGTATGCATCAACGATGGCTTCGGCCTCGGCGGGAGCCAATGAGGTCTCCGCGAGGGCGGCCTCGAGGTCGTCGCTGCTGACAAATTGGATCGAGCCGTTCAACGCCAGACCGATCTCGGCGCTGACTTCGTCGGAGATTCTCGGATCGTTGGATATCTGATTCACGAAAACCCCAGCGAGGGCGCTTATCACGACGGCGCCGATGAGAGCCGTTCCCAAAGCGGACCCCAGTTGTTGAGAAGTCCATTGGAGACCACCTGCCTCGCTCCGGTCTTTGGGCCCAACGGAGGACATGATCACGTTTCCGAGTTGGCTGGCGAGAAGTCCCATGCCGACACCAAGCAGCGCCATGGCAAAAGCGAAAGACCCGCCTTCGAGCTCAGGCTGGATCGTTCCGGCGAGAATCACGATTGACGCCAGCAAGACCCACAACCCCATGCGCACGATCCGCCGCGGCGTCGAGTTCTGACTCATCCGAGCCCCTATGAACGACATGATGAACATCGTGACCGAAATCGGAAGCATCCGAAGGCCGGTCTCCAAAGCATCGAGGCCCTGCACGACCTGGAGGTAGAGGGGTATCGAGAAGAAGACACCCATCAGGATGAGGTTCTGTGCGAGAAACATCTGCAGGCCGGCTTTGAGAGGCCGGATCTCGAA
>JAZFTN010000240.1:0-3176 GCA_036446715.1 Acidimicrobiia bacterium
ACTGCAAGGTCTCCTATTCGCCCACCGAGGAGCAGATCCTGTCGCTCAACTTGAAGCCGGAGGATGTTGGCACTCAAGAGTTCAACTACGGAAAGGCTTTTGGTATCGCCTTGTCGATGGCCACGGTATGACCAGTGACGAAGTCTGGCTGCCGACCCCACTCCCCGGCGATCACGAGCTCGACACCGCCCTCGAGAGAATCAGCAGCGGTGGCGAATTGCGACCCGGGAAACTGCTCGCGCCGTTTGCTATCGACTGGCTGGTCCTTCTCGGCCCGACGTTCCGTTTGGATGAGGTATTTGGCGCCCAGCTCGATCTGGTGCCCACTCCCCTCGACCCGGACTCGAGAGTCTTCGCCAACCCTGTCTCGACCCCGCTGGCGGACTCGGGAACCGAATCGGTCTGGCTTCGATCGGGGACAGGTTTTGTTGGTGAGCCCGGGTCGGGGAGGGTTTCTCTGGCGTTGAACCATGACGACGGGTGGAGCCCCGAGCCCGGCCCCCATGAGTGGCGTGCAACTGTCAGCGCCGTCGACGGCGTGGCCGGCTTCCGGGGAACCACCCAAAACATGGTGTTCGCCGTCTCGGCCGCGGCTCTTCTGCTCGTGTCCCTGGGACTTTTCTTCGTCGCGAGGCGAAGACGATGAAGTACGCCAGTTTGATCGTCGGCCTCGCCCTGGCGGTGGGAGTGTTCGTCATCCCGGCGCCGGATGCCCCGGAGCCAGGCCCGGCCGCAGGTGTGGTAGAGCCTCCGGTTGCCGTGTGCGCCATCGAGGAAGGCAGTGGTCGAACCACCGAAGTGGTGATCCTCTCGACAATCGACGGCGCGACGCTGCTCACGTTGTTCGCCAGCGGAGAGCCGGCCGGGAGCATCGGGCAGCCGACCGGAGCATCTGGTTCTGTGATCATCCCGGTTGTGGACGTAGCCGCGGTAGGTACGGTCGGAGGTCTGGTCGAGGTGCCCATTTCCTCATCCGCCGCTGGTGTGATTGTGACGCGAGCGGAGTCGATGTCGGCCGAGTCTTGCGCCGATGTCCCGACAAGGCAGTCTTTCATAACCGGGGCATCGACCATCGGTGGTCATGCGTTCGAGCTTCACTTGATGAACCCATATGCCGGTCAGGCGGTTGTCGAACTGGTTGTCCGGTCGGACGCCGGAATCGAGTCCAACGATCGTTTCGAGGCGGTGGTGGTCCCTGCCAGGTCCTCGACTGTGGTCGACTTCACCGAGCTGATCCCGGGTCGTGAGACCCTTTCGATCGCCGTGGAGACCGTCAAGGGGAGTGTGATGACCGTCGGCCGGCAGAGCATCGGTCACGAGAGTGCCGTCTGGAAAGCCGTCGAAGGATCTCAAGACTGGTTTTTGCCCATTCCGGCGGGCGGAGGATCGAAGCGCTTGCTGATCGCTACGCCATCCGACACCGAAGTCCAGTATCAGATCGACTACTACGGACCCGAGGGACTGGAAGAGGTCTACGCAGAGGGAACACTCAGCCCCAGGGGTCAGGACAGCTTCGATCTCGCTGCTATCACCGAGGAGGCAGTCGGTGTCCGCGTTATCTCCACCGGCCCTGTCGTGCCGACACTCTGGATCAACTCCGATTCCGGTCTTGGCATCACAACGGCTAGTGCCGTTGAGGCCGCACGCTGGTTCCTCCCCGGGGCAGGCGCCATTGTCGGGGGCCGGGCAAGTGTTGTCATCCTCAGTGTTGGAATCGACGAAGCCGTTGTGTCGATCAGGTCACTTCGTGCGGGGTCTTTGGTGCGCGCCATCGACCTGCCGGCGGACTCCGTCGTTGAGATAGCCCTCGAAACAGCCGACGGGTACCTGATCGAGTCAACCGGACCGATCGTTGCGATGTGGGTCACACGAAGGGTCGGCGCCGGCATCGCCGCGATGGGAGTGCCGATTCTCGATGGATGAGCTCTGGGCGAGACTCGGTCTCGTCGTAGGAGCCTTGATGGTCGCCGGGGTTGCCACTCTGGTGTTGCGCTCCCGCGCCAAGGGTGAGTCGCGAAAACTCGTGGTTACCGGGTTGGGTGAAGGCGTTTACCTCTTTACTTCGAGAGCCTGCCCCGATTGCAGACACGTGAGAGGCATGCTGGACGATGCCTTGGGCCCAGAGGGGTACACGGAGCTGAGCTGGGAGCTGGAGCCAGGCATGTTCGCTGAGCTCGGCGTGGATGGGGTTCCTGCAACCCTGATCGTCGAGGTGGATGGGTCCGGTGTGCTCTGGCCGGGCCGTCCCGACAAAGGGTTAGGTCCTTGAATACGGATTTCGCGACTTCTAGCGTGCCGTCCATGACAGTCAGTTGCTCCCGGTGTGGTTCGCTCGCGAACTCGGTCATGTCGTTCAACTACGGGGACAGCGCTGTCTGGCTCGACGACCTGGTAGACCCACCGCAACCGTACGGATACTCGTTGTGCGCCGATCATTCGGACAGGATGACGCCTCCTCAAGGCTGGACCTTGACCGACCGCAGGACGGTCACACGACTGTTCGCCCCGGTCCATGTGGCCTAGTTGCTTGGTGGCCTGTCACTGATGCCCCTCGACCGCGATCTTCTCGACGCGGTGAAGGATCTCGACGAACACGATCTGCGACGTCTCCAGATACTCACGCGCGCGCAACTCGAGCGAAGCGGGGCCACGAAGGCGAGCTATGAGCCCCAGGTCAGCATGCGTCAGCAGATGGTCAGGTGTGGCAAGCGAGATTGCACAAAATGTCCCCACGGCCCCTACTGGTACGCGTATTGGACCGAGAACGGGAAGCGGAAGAGCCGGTATGTGGGCAGGCTTCTCGACGAAGAGCCGTTGTCTTAAATGCGACCCGACTTACCATGACCGAGCTGCCGACTGATTGAAGCCAATGGACTGCCCCGAATGCTCGCAAACTGACGTTCTCGAGATAGAGCACATTCTTCCCGACGAGATCGAGGTTCGTTTCTTCTTTTGCCACAACTGTGAAGAGAAGTGGTGGAACCGTGATGGCGTCGACATAGACGTCACCCAGGTCTTGGAGATGGTCCGGCAATCCAGGACGTGACCTCCCTACGGGGGAGACTTTCCAAGGTCCCGATCCTTCCCGTTGTTCTGGTGGCCGGGGCGTCCCTGATCATCTTCGTTGTGATGAACCCGTGGCTCATCTTCACAGCAACGACGCCGACAGGCGGTGA
>JAZFTN010000241.1:0-4240 GCA_036446715.1 Acidimicrobiia bacterium
AGGCGTGCCGTCAGATCCAGCGTCGCCGGAGACATCGCGGCAACCAGGACCTCGAGATCCGGAGCCGGGTCTGAGCCGAGACGGAGCGCCCTGACCTCGCCCACCACCGGATCGGGCAGCCGCTCACCATTCAGCAGCGCCGTCACCTGGCTCACGTATCGCTCCAGCCGAGCTGCAGGTCGCACGAATTGCTGGTCATGGAAGCCTTCGACCAATGCCGCCGTGCTGGCGCCCAGGCCCAGGGTGAAGCGTCCACCGGTCAGCCGTTGGAGTGTGGCTGCCGTCATCGCGATCGTTCCTACCGACCGCCCATAGACCGACAGCACGGAGGCAATGAGTTCGATCCGCTCGGTTCGCCGGGCGATCTCTGCCAGCAGATGGGTCGAGTCGTAGCTCCAGCCTTCCGCAATGCTGAAGTGGTCGAAGCCGAACTCCTCGGCGAGAACTCCGGCTTCGACGATCACCTCTTCCCTCGTTTCCAGGGGTGTGAAGGCAACACCAAGGCGGCGGATCTCCGGCACCGTCACTCCACCCCGGCGGTCAACACGTCACACGCACCATTCGGCCAATCCAGGGCCTCGACGCGAACTTAAGCTGCGCATGGACAGACACCGCAACTCTCCCAACCAACACCATGCTCCAAACCTACTTGCCGCCCGAAACCGCTGCTTGCCTAGCCGCCCATAAGTGCCGTTATGTGCGACTTGTTTGGTCATCCCGTTTCGATGGGTTCGCTTAGGGTGCTAGTTCCTTGGAGGTGGCTTTGAGCGGTGGCCGGGAGATGTATCGGCGGAAGCGGATGGCGATGCCGCGCTGGGTGGATTTGGCGTTGTCGATTGGTGTTTTATCGGATGATGATCAGGAGACGACCCGCACTAAGCGACTGATGGTGGGGGTGTTGTGGGTGTCTCTGCCGATAACTGTTCTCTCGGCAACACAGTTGGCTTTTGCGTTCGATGCGCCGGTTGCTGGTTTGACGGTGAGTTCGGTGTTTGTGACGGCAGCAGTTTCGTTGTTAGCGGTGTGGCGTTGGCCGTCTACCTATCCCGGCATCGCTCATCTCCCGGTTGCCAATTCGATCATGATTTCGGCTGCACTAGTTGTGATGGCCGGTGGTTTACTGGATTCGGCGGTCAACGCTGTTTGGGGGTTTGTTGCAGTGCTTGCCGCCTTGGCAGTTTTCGCTGATCGGCGTGCCAGCTTCTGGTTGTGGTTCTTCATCGCCAGCCAAGTCGTGGCTGCGGCATGGGCAAGCCAGATCGAACCCATCTACGAGGTGGCCAACGTCGAGTACGTCGCCATTTTCAATTTGTTGGTCGTCGTCGTATTCGTCTATTACATGATGCTCTTCTACGTCCGTCAAAGGGCCATCCTGTTAACCCAGTCCGACGGGCTACTGCGGAACATTCTTCCCGACGACATCGCGGATCGGCTCAAAAGATCAGCGGACACAATCGCCGACGATTACGAAGCAGCTTCGATCCTCTTCGCCGACATTGTCGATTTCACTCCAATGTCCGCTGATATGACCCCTTCGGAGCTGGTGGCTCTCCTCGACGACGTTTTCACCGCATTTGATGTTCTTGTTGAGGAGCGTGGACTTGAGAAGATCAAAACGATCGGCGATGCGTACATGGTCGCTGCCGGCGTACCCAGACCACGCGAGGACCATGCCCAGATCCTGTGCGATCTGGCATTGGCTGTGCGAGACGTCGTCGCTACACGAGAATTCCAGAGCCGGCGTGTCGCGCTCCGCATCGGGATCAACTCTGGTCCCGTTGTGGCCGGGATAATCGGCGCCACAAAGTTCAGCTACGACCTATGGGCAGACTCTGTCAATACGGCGAGCCGAATGGAAACATCCGGCACAGCCGGTGAAATCCAAATCACCGACAACACAAAACGTCTCGTGGAAGACGACTTCATCTGCGAACCAAAAGGAACCGTTGCTGTTAAAGGAAAAGGACCAATGACCGTCTGGACCCTCAAAACCAGCAGATCCAAGCACTGAACCGAACCCGTGCAAAACGCCTGAGCCACCCGCCCATAACCGGCATTATGTACGGTCCGTGATGCCCTGACTCAGGCGTACATAAGTGCCGTTATGTGCGCGGATAGGAGCGTCATCTCTGCTTCAGGGTTTGACGCCGTAGACCTGGAAGCGCTGTAGGAGTCCGTCGGCGGTGTTGACGATGTCGAGGTTGCGGTTACGAATCCTGCGGACGAAATCCTCTTCACCGACCAGCTCGACGAATGCATCTGCGTCGGCCTCCCACTCGCGCTTCCATGCGATGAGTGTCTTGGTGTACTGCGAGGTGACGTCAGTCAGTTCTATGTCGATGAAACCAGCCTCGTCCATCAGCACGTCGTATGGCACCCGTGACTCGAAATGCTCGTTGCCGTCTCGCTGCGCCAGTCGTTCTCGCTTCGCGTCGGTGAGGTCCTCGGCAGTCGTTATCACGTAGAAACAGATGGGGGCTCGGGGCTTGAGAACCGAGTGTGTAGCTCTCATCACGGAGAGCTTTTCATCCAGTCAACAGAAGACGTCGCTCGATGTCGACGCGTCGAAGACTCCTTCTCTGAACGGAAGGGGCGTGCCTGTGGCCACGACCGTGGTCGTATCCAGTCCGTCCCGCCGCGAACGCTCGGTGGCGACTGTCATTCCCTCGATTGTGGGATCGGCCAGTATTGCACTACATCCGGTCGAGGCGGCGAGATAACTACCGGGCCAGCCTGACCCAGCACCAATGTCGAGCAGCGTCTTACCCGGGCCGAGCCCCAAGCAACGTGCCAGCTCATCGGCCTGCTCCATCGTCGTGTAACTCAAAGCGCCGTAGTCGCCGCCAATTACGTTCCGTTCGGCGCGGAGCATCGTCGGGTCGGTGACAAGTCGAAACTTCTCTCTGAACTCGGCGTCAAGACCCTGATACTTACCCATCGGACCATCTTCCCAGGACATTGACGCCGACGCCGGTCGAAAGCCATCGATAAGGCCTAGTACAGGGTGTGCACCTAGTGGTTTCCCACTGACACCACCACTCCTCTTAACCCCCGGTTTCGGTCGGGACCGGCGCCCATAAGTGCCGTTATGTGCGGGGGGTATCAGCCCACAGGTCGGTTGACAGGTATTTCATTCCTGAATCGGCGAGGACGACAGCGACTGTTGAGCCTTGATGGTTTGTGGTGAGAAGTTGTTCGGCGACTGCGACGCATGCTCCTGCTGAGAATCCGGCGAATATGCCTTCACTGCTTGCGAGTCGGCGGGCTGCTTCGATCGCTGCGGTGTCTGATATTTCGATACTCCCATCGACCAGCCGGTTGTCGATGGGAGTGAGTTTGTTCATGCCGTAGCCGCCGCCCTGTATCCGGTGACCGGGATTGACCACCGGTTTGCCCGCCATTGCGGCCGCTCCTTGGGGTTCGATCAGATAACAGGCAATGTCGGCGTTCTTCGCTTTGAGGTAGCGGGCTACTCCGGCGAATGTCCCTCCCGTCCCAACGAATTCGCAGAACACGTCGATTGTCCCTTCCGACTGCTCCCACAATTCGGGACCTGTCCCTTGTTCGTGTGCGTTGACGTTGCCGGGGAGATGGAATTGGTCGGCTCGGAAAGCGTCTCTTTCGATCGTCTCACGTTGCGCTGCCTTCTCGACAAGCGCCAGGTCGTCGCCGGTGACATGACCGTGCGCAGAATCCTCCAGTTGGTCAACCAACACGACTTCAGCGCCCAAGGCTGTCATCATCTGGAAACGCTCCTCCGAGTTGCCTCGCGACATGACTGCTACGAACGGGTAACCCTTCACAGCACAAACGATCGCCAGTCCCGTGCCGGTATTGCCCGAAGTCAGTTCGACCACTGTCTGCCCAGGAGATAGGACACCGCTGGCCTCGGCTTCTTCGATCATCTGCAAAGCGATCCGGTCTTTCTTCGATCCGCCAGGGTTCAAATAATCCAATTTGGCGAGAATCTCACCCTCACCAGCCCAAAACCGATCTAAGCGAACCAGTGGCGTCCCACCAATCACATCAAGAACCGACTCCGAAACAATCCCAGACTCCATCAAACCGAACCTACCCACACCCGCCCATAAGTGCTGCCAGCTCAAGGGGTCATTGCAACACTTCGGCGAGTTTTTCTGATGGTGACATCCCGTCGAGGGTCTGTCGAGGTCGTCCGTTGAGCGAGTGGGCAGCCTTGTCAAGGTCGGCCTGGGTGAGCAGGCTCATGTCGGTCCCTTTG
>JAZFTN010000242.1:0-5152 GCA_036446715.1 Acidimicrobiia bacterium
GGGCAGCTACCACGGCAAATCTCATTCGGCGGTTGCCATAACCGGGAACAAGTCGTGGTCGGCCACCAGTCTCTCGCCGTTCAACGTGACCTATGTTCATGGCGGCTACAAGCTGCGGAGCCCGTTCGGCCATCTTCCCGACGACGAGTTCACGCAGGCATGTGTCGACGATCTGCGTGATCTGCTCGATATCGCCACTGCGGGTGAGGTGGCGGCGATGATCGTCGAGCCCATCCAGGGTGTCGGTGGATTCGTCACTCCACCGGACGGGTTCTTCGGTGCGATGAAAGAGGTGCTCGATGAGCACAGGATCCTGTTCATCACCGATGAGGTCCAGACCGGATGGGGGAGAACCGGTGAGCACTTCTGGGGATATCAGGCTCACAACATCACCCCCGACATTCTCACTTTTGCCAAGGGGCTGGGCAACGGTCTGGCAATGGCCGGCGTGGTGGCCCGTCCTGAGGTCATGGACTGTCTCAAGGCGAATTCGATTTCTACGTTTGGCGGTAATCCATTGGCCACCGCCGGTGCCTTGGCCAACCTCGAGTACGTGTTGGAGAACGATCTTCAGACCAACGCCTACAAGGTGGGCAACCAGTTGAAGAACGGTCTTCACAACATTGCCGGGGACGTTCCCGAGATCGTCGAGGTGAGAGGCAAGGGATTGATGATTGGCGTCGAGTTCGGCGACCCGGTCAGCGGTGACCCCGACGCCGAGCTGACCGCCGACGTGATGGAGGAAGCCAAAGCCGAAGGCCTGCTGGTCGGCAAGGGTGGTCTCTTCGGCAATACCCTTCGCATCGCTCCGCCACTTTCCATAACCGAGGAAGAGGCCAACGAGGGTCTCGAAAAGCTTCGCAAGGCAATCAACCAGGCAAGAGAGGAATAGGAGATGGCCAAGACATTGATCACGGGTGGCACCGTTGTCACCGCCACTGAGATGATGAGCGCCGACGTGCTGATCGATGGTCAGAAGGTGGTGGCGTTGCTCCAACCCGGCTCGGTCGAGGTCTCCGCCGACACCGAGATCGACGCCTCGGACAAGTTGGTCATTCCCGGCGGGCTCGACGTCCATACCCATATGGAGTTGCCCTTCGGCGGCACCAAGGCCGCCGACACCTTCGAGACCGGAACACGCGCCGCCGCGTTTGGCGGAACCACCACCATTGTCGACTTCGCTGTTCAGACCAAGGGCGAGTCGGCGATGGAGGGTTGGGAGGCGTGGATGGAGAAGGCCCGTGACAACTGCGCCATCGACTATGGCTTTCACATGATCACCGGTGACATCAACGACCAGACCCTCAAAGAGATGGAACTCCTGTTCCGCGAGGGGGTCACCAGCTTCAAGTTGTTCATGGCCTACCCGGGTGTCTTCTACGTCGACGACGGCCAGATCGTGCAGGCGATGCAGAAAGCCGCCGAGGACGGCGCCACCATCTGCATGCACGCCGAGAACGGGATCGCCATCGATGTTCTCGCCGCACAGGCCCTGGAAAGGGGGGAGACCGATCCGATCTATCACGGGATGGTGCGCAAGTCGATCCTCGAGGGTGAGGCCACCCATCGGGCGATCAAGCTCGCCGAGCTCACCGGGGTCCAGCTCTACATCGTCCATCTCTCGGCCAAAGAGGCTCTCGACGAGGTGATCCAGGCGCGTGACCAGGGCCTCAACGTGTATGCCGAGACCTGCCCACAGTATCTGTTCCTGTCGCTCGACAATCTGGGCAACGGGTTCGACGGCGCCAAGTATGTGTGCTCACCGCCGCTCCGTGACGCCGCCGCCGGTCATCAGGAGCGTTTGTGGCAGGGGTTGAAGACCAACGATCTCCAGATCGTGTCAACGGACCACTGCCCGTTCTGCATGGGCGACCATCACACATTCGGCACCCAGAAACAGCTCGGTCAGGGCGACTTCTCCAAGATTCCCAACGGGATGCCCGGCGTGGAGAACCGGATGGAACTCGTCTACAACGGTGGTGTGGTCGAAGGCCGGATCAGTCTCAACCGGTTTGTCGAGATTACCGCGACCACACCGGCGAAGATGTTCGGGATGTATCCCAAGAAGGGAACCATTGCGGTCGGGTCGGATGCCGACATCGTGATCTACGACCCACATGGCACCCACGTCATCACAGCCGATACCCATCACATGGATGTCGACTACTCGGCCTATGAGGGCTGGGAGATGACCGGCAAGGTCGACACCGTGCTGTCCAAGGGCAAGGTGATCATCTCCGACGACACCTATCACGGAAAGGCCGGTGACGGTGAGTATCTGGCACGCGAATCCAGTCAGTACACCATCTGATGAGTGTGAGATCTCCCGTCCTGGGCCCCCTCCGTCTCGGCCTGCGGCCGAGCCACCTCCCCCGTTCCGCTCCGCTTCGTGGGGGCGGATGACGTGGATTTTGGTGTAGTCCTTCAGACCGATCCCCCGGCCAGCCGGGTGGTGGAGATGGCGAAGATGGCCGAAGGCCTCGGGTTCAGCCATGCCTGGACCTTCGACAGTCATGTGCTCTGGCAGGAGCCGTTCGTCATCTACTCCCGTATCCTCGCCGAGACCGAGAACATGGTGGTAGGACCGATGGTCACCAACCCGGGAACCCGGGATTGGACTGTGCTGGCCTCGTTGTTCGCCACTCTCAATGACATGTATGACGGTCGGACGATCTGCGGGATGGGTCGGGGCGATTCTGCTTTGCGGTACATCGGGAGAAAGCCGACGACACTGGCAACCATGGTCGAGGCCATGGGGGCGATCAAAGCCCTGGTGGCGGGGGAGAAGATCACCTACAACGACACCGAGATCTCCATCCCCTGGATCGAAGACGACGGCTGGGATCTGCCGATGTGGGTTGCGGGTTACGGGCCGAAGGCGCTGGCAACCATCGGAACCCACGCCGACGGTTTCATCCTTCAGCTAGCCGATCCCCAGGTGCTGGAGTGGACGATGGGGGCGGTTCGCGCCGCGGCCGCAGAAGTGGGCCGTGACCCCGACGATGTGAAGATCTGTGTGGTCGCGCCTGCGTATGTGGGCGATGACATCGAGCACCAGAGGGAGCAGCTCCGTTGGTTTGGCGGGATGGTGGGCAACCACGTCGCCGACATGGTAAAACGCTACGGCGAGGACGAGTCGAAGGTGCCCAAGGCGTTGAGTGACTACATCAAGGCCCGTGAGGGTTACGACTACGACCATCACGGCAGAAGCGGCAACCCCTCAACCGACTTCGTGCCCGACGAGATCGTCGACCGTTTTTGTGTGCTCGGCACCGTAGAGGATCACATCGAGAAGATGTCGCTACTCGAGGAGATGGGCGTCGACCACTTCGGGGTCTACCTGATGCACGACGACAAGGAAGCAACGTTGCAGGCCTACGGGGATCGAGTCATCCCGGCGGTCAACGGGTAGCAGTTGCTGTCAGTCGTTGGCCGATTCTTCCAGGGTTCGTCTCAACATGGGCAAAGCGGCCCGGTCCTTTTCTCTGCCGGCCGCTTCCTTGCTGCGGATCACGTCGACGAGCGACGCAACCTTGACAATCAGTTCCGGGTCTGTAGCTACTCGCATGTCGTCGGCGTCTCGGACGACGTCGGAATACCCTTTTGTGCCTGCCGGTGAAACGACAAGATCCAGGTCACCGAATCTGGTAACCAGAGTCCACACCGTCTCGGATTCCAATAGGCCGGGGTCGAAAGGGAAGGGAACGCCCTCGGGCTCCGGAGCAGTTCTCAATCTGGCGTCGAGTTCCTCGAGAGCCGATGCGAGTCTTTCCAGGTTGGGCCGATCGGTGGCCGGTGTGATATCGACGTCCTGAGTGAGCAGCGGTGCTCCCCGAAGACGAGCAGCTATCCCACCGATGACAACAAAGTCGACGTCTCTTTCGATCAGGACTCGCAGGACGGACACCGGGTCGAATTCAGGCATGGACCGCGGCTTCCATCGCGGACAGAACATTCACAGCCTCAACCATCCGTGATAACCGCTCGTGAGGCAAGACGTTCAGCTCGCGTCGGATCAGTGTCAGATCATGGTCGTCCCAGACCGACAGAGACACATTGAGGTCGAGTCCACACGCTCGTACCACCCGAACCACGGAACGAAAGTCAGGTTCGGTCTTGCCTCGTTCCCATCTGGCGATGACCGGCTGATGGGTGCCGAGCCGTCGGGCCAGCTCGCGCTGGGTGAGGCCGGCGCGACGGCGAGCTTCAATGATCAGATCTTTGCTCATAGGAATATGATACTGGTTCTGCTATCAAGATGATACCAGAACTATTATGGCAGTTGGTTCCGTCACCAGACCGTGGGGCAAAAGGGGTAGTCACGGATTTGGCGATCTGGGGTGACGAGTAGTCCGCCGTGGCGCAGAGTCGTTGCGATGATCATGCGATCGGCCGGGTCACTCGGAGGAACACCGGCCAGCATGGTGGCCAGGGTTGCAAGGTGTTGATCGATTGGTGCCGATTCGACGCCGTTTGACCGCATCGCTTCATCAGTCCAACGGTCGATAGGACGATCGAGTCGGATCCGGGATTTGGCGACGAGCATTCCCACCTCCCAAGCCGAGATTGCACTCACCAACCGGCTGGGATGGGCGTCGATGGTCCCTCGAGCGGCGTCGGAGAGTTGATCAGGATCGGTTGTGAGCCAGATCCAGGTGGCAGTATCGAGGACTATCAACGGTTGGCATCCCACTCGGTGGGGTCCACGACCGGCTCGGAGAGATCAAAGCCTGCGCTGACCTCGACACTGTTGAGCAAGGAGTCGGTGGGTTGCTGCATAGCCCTGATTTCCACGACTGGCTTCCCTCTCCGGGCGATGGTCACTGATTGGGCGGTCTCCTCCACCCGCCTGATGATTTCGGTTGCTCGCTGACGAAACTCGCCTATTCCGATAGGTTTCTCATCTGTCATAGTTATATGAACAGATTAGCAGATAAGATGTACATGACGAGGAAGAACAGACCCGCCTTTAGCTGCTTCAGCGCTAGTGGCCCGTCTTACAAATGATTGCCGGGTCTCTCCGGCCCTCGACGTCGCTCGCGGTGTCCTCCGCCTCGACGCACCTACAGGTGCGCCTTCGTTGTGCGTCCTTGCGAATCGAACGCCGATGCCTCGGAGACACCCTGACACCATTTGTGCGACAGACCACTAG
>JAZFTN010000243.1:0-2989 GCA_036446715.1 Acidimicrobiia bacterium
TGTCTGTCGTTGACATCTGTTTCGGTGTCGGTTGTACCGGTTGGTCTATGGATTCACGGTCCGAGCCCGTCACGTTCGATGGCCCCAACCCACCGGACCACCCCTCCCCACCATCCGAGCACCCTAACTGAACGGTATTGGGGCTAGACCGGTGGTGTCCCTGGAACGTCGATGAGGGGTGTCTGGTTGAAGTCGGAATCGGCAGCATCGGCAGCCTCCACATGCTCGCGGCGCAAACCCATCAGGAACAGGATGGCATCCAGAAACGGCACCGAAAGTGCGGTGTCCGTGTTTGCCTGGACTACCGGATTGGCGTTGAAGGCGATCCCGAGCCCGGCAGCGGCCAACATGTCGAGGTCGTTGGCGCCGTCCCCCACGGCCACAACCTGACCGAGAGGAATTTTCTCGGTCTCAGCTACTTCTTCGAGAAACTGTGCTTTACGCGGGCCGTCGACCAGTGCCCCGGTGATCGTCCCGGTCAGCCGCCCTTCCTTGATATCGAGGGTGTTTGACAATGAGTAGTCGATTCCCAACTCGGCGGCTAGATCATCGGTGAACCGGGTGAAACCTGCCGAGACGATGACTGTGACCAGGCCAAGCCGCTTCAAGGTCCGTACGAAGGTTCGGGCACCCTTGGTCATCGTGATTCTCTTCGAAACGCGCGCCAACGCGTCCTCGTCGAGTCCCTCCAATAGCTTCAAACGCTGACGCAGCGACTGCTCGAAATCGATCTCACCTGCCATCGCAGCCGCTGTGATGACAGCTACCTGCGCACCCACCCCGGCCTCATCGGCCAAGAGGTCGATCACCTCGTTCTCGATGAGCGTCGAGTCCACATCCATAACCACCATCCGCGTGGCCCGGCGTTCCAGACCGTCAGGTTGGATAGCAACATCGATCGGACGGCTCTCCACCGCATCAACCAGAATGCCCCGAATCACATCGATATCCCCGTCGGACACCGCCAACTCGTAACCCACGACCGGATAGCGAGAAAGCCGGTAGATCCGTTCGATGTTTCCGCCGCCGGCAGCAATCGCCGACGCGACAGCACCAAAATCGTCCGGCCCGACCGTGACACCAATCACAGTGACCACCGACATCGTCTTCTCAGGAGTCGCTTTGTCGTCCACCACATCGAATTCGAGATGGAGGCCCTCAGTCCAACCGAAAAACAGCAAATCCCGGATGGTCGGCCTCTTCCCAACCACGCCGATGAGAATGTTCAAGGTGAGACGGCCCCGAACCACGATCTGCTCCACGTCATAGATCAGCGCCCCGGAGTCAGTGAGCACACCCATCAACCCGGCGGTGATCCCCGGCTGATCCGGCCCATGAACCGAAACGAGAATAGTTGACAGCTCACCCATCGACGGCAGGGTAAGCGAACGATGCCTCTATGTTGGTCGTGAAGTCCAGTGAGCCTTCGCCGTTTCTCCGGCGAGGTCATCACTCGGGTCATTGAGGTCTTGGGACCTGACTCGTTAGGGGTTGCTCGACGGCTAGCAGAGCCGGACGTCCCAATTGCAGCCGCCCGCGAGATCGAGGAAGTGGTGATCCCAAGCGTGCAATCGATCTCAGCCGCGGTGCTAGCCAATCTGGGTTGAACAGTCCTCCCCGACCGGGCACCCGTGGGACATGCACTGGCAATCCCGGGGAGCATGTCTTACGGACCCGGTCCATGTGCGGGTACATGCGAGCCTGAACTCGCAGTCCCACACCCATCATGATACATAAGGGATATTTCGGCACCCCCGGCACGACCCGAACGTGCAACCTACGAATTAGAAGTCCGTTCCGCCTCAACCCTCTGACCAGCGGTTATGTCCGGAAACGCAGGCACACCAAGGGTTCCGAGTGCTCACCAGTTTGCAGCACCTTTCACCAGTCTTCAATGAAACGCGTCCTGAGCGCGTCCTAGCTGTACCTGGACAGGACGTTGGTGACAGTTCTTGCATAAGTGAAGACCTCCGAGTGGAGTGGTGATTGCTGTCAACACCCACTGGAGGTCTTCATGGGTCACCGTAATGCTCGTCTCAACGTGTTTGGGCGTCGTTTGATTGTTCATCGGGTACGCGTTGAGGAAATGCCCGTTGCCCATGTCGCCAAAGCAATGGGGATCTCTCGCCAGTGCGCTCACAGGTGGCTTGCCAGGTTCGACGCCGAAGGCGACGCCGGGTTGGAGGACCGGTCGTCTCGTCCGTATTCGTCACCAACTCGGACTCCGGTTGAGGTCGAGGAACAGGTGGTTGCTGAACGCCGTCGGCTTCGGGTTGGTCCAGTCCGTCTCTCCGATGAGCTCGGGGTTCCAGCTCGTACGATCAGCCGGATCCTGCGACGACACCAGGTGCCGTATCTGTTCGAGTGTGATCCACTTACCGGTGACGTGATCCGAGCCTCGAAACACACCACTATCCGATATGAGCGGGAAACGCCTGGCGAGTTGATCCATGTTGATGTCAAGAAGATCGGGAAGATCCCTGACGGTGGCGGGTGGCGTGCATGGGGACGCGGCAACGTCAGGCGCAAAGCCAAGGTCGGGTACGACTACATCCACTCAGCGGTTGATGACCACACACGGCTCGCGTATTCAGAGATCTGTGACGATGAGCAAGGCAACACCACGGCAGGATTCTTGGTGCGAGCCGCCGAGTTCTTCAAGTCCGTTGGCATCCCCACGATTGGTCAGGTGATGACCGACAACCACTGGTCCTACACGAAGAGCCATGCCTTCACCGATGCCCTCAACACCATCGGTGCCGGCCATATCACGATCCGGCCCCACTGCCCCTGGCAGAACGGCAAAGTTGAACGTTTCAACCGGACCCTGCAAACCGAATGGGCCTACACCCGCATCTACACATCAAACAGCGAACGCGCCCAAGCCCTGCCATCATGGCTCGAGTACTACAACCATCAACGCAAACACAGCTCACTCGGACGCCGACCACCCATCACAAGAGTGACACCAACCTGATGGCCGGGTACA
>JAZFTN010000244.1:0-2678 GCA_036446715.1 Acidimicrobiia bacterium
CAACACCACCGGCTACATGGTCGGCAAGGATTACGAGCAGCGGGGGATCATCAAGGACGGCGCCAAGATGATCAACGCGGTCGCCAACTCCGAAGTCCCCCACATCTCCCTCATGGCGGGTGTCTCCTACGGTGCCGGCAACTACGGCATGTCGGGTCGTGCCTACGACCCGCGGTTCGTCTTCGGCTACCCGAATCACAAGGTGGCAGTGATGGGCGCAAAGCAACTGGCAGGAGTCATGTCCATTGTCGCCCGCCAGTCGGCAAAATCGCGCGAGGAGGATTTCGATGAGGAGGCCGACCTGTTGCGCACCGCCGATCTCGTGGAGATGATGGAACACACCGAGCAGGCCTTTTTCTCAACCGCCCGTGTTCGCGACGACGGTCTGATCGACCCCCGCGACACCAGAACTGTCCTTGGCATAGCCTTGTCCGCAATTCACTCCGCACCGGTCGAGGGAACAGACCGGTTCGGAGTCTTTCGCATGTGATGACAATCTCGAAGATCCTCGTCGCCACTCGAGGAGAGATTGCGCGACGGGTGTTCCGAACAGCCAGGGAGATGGGAATCGCCACTGTGGCGGTCTACTCCGACCCCGACAATGGCGAGCCGCACATGATGGAAGCCGACGAGGCAGTGCGACTGGCTGGTGCTGCGTCGACGGAGACCTATCTCAACATCGAAGCAATCCTCTCGGCCGCCGAGGAAACCGGAACAGATGCCTTGCACCCCGGTTACGGGTTTCTCTCTGAGAATGCCGACTTTGCCAGAGCCGTGACCCGGGCAGGGGTCACCTGGATCGGCCCCTCACCGCATTCGATCGAAGTGATGGGCTCCAAACTCGAGTCCAAGCGACTGATGGTTTCGGTCAGCGTCCCCGTCCTGGCAAGCATTGAGCTCGAGGGACTTCCTGACACAACTTTGGTTGCCAGCGAACTCGGATTTCCCTTACTGGTGAAACCATCGGCCGGAGGTGGCGGCAAGGGAATGCGAATCGTCATGAGTCCCGACGACCTTCTCGAAGCCATCGAAGGCGCCCGTCGCGAGGCCGCCTCGTCATTTGGCGACGACACGGTCTTCCTCGAGAAGTACCTCGAGGCCCCCCGGCACATCGAGATCCAGATCTTTGGAGACACCCACGGCAATTTCGTCTCGCTCTTCGAGCGTGAGTGCTCGATCCAGCGCCGACATCAGAAGATCATTGAGGAATCGCCTTCAACGGCTATCGACGAGACCACCAGGATCGCCATGAGCGAGGCTGCGATCGGAGCAGCCAGGGCGGTCGACTATGTGGGCGCAGGAACGGTGGAGTTCCTCTATCAGGACGAGAGCTTTCACTTTCTCGAGATGAACACCCGACTCCAGGTTGAGCATCCGGTGACAGAGATGGTCACGGGTTGGGATCTCGTCAGACTTCAGATAGAGGTCGCCGCGGGGAAAGCTCTTCCAGAGCAGAGTCCCACGATGATGGGTCACGCCATCGAGGCAAGACTCTACGCCGAGGATCCCCTGAACGATTTTCTCCCCGTCACCGGTGAGTTTCACAAGGTCGCCATACCGGTGACCGATGGTTTGCGGGTCGACTCCGGGATCGAGGACGGTTCACGAGTATCGGTCCACTACGACCCGATGATCGCCAAGGTCATAGCCCATGCCTCCACCAGGGAGGGGGCGGCTGCGCTCCTGGCGACGGCCCTTCGGGGATCCCAGATCCATGGCTCGACGACCAATCTGGCTTTCCTTGTCAGAGTGCTGGAGCATCCCGATTTCCTGGGAGGGAAGACGGACACCCAGTTCCTGGACCGCCTCGACCCCAAGGATCTCGGACAGCCCCTCAACGACCCACCGAACGAGCGGTTCGCCGCACTTGCGGCGGCGCTTGGGGATCAGGCTCATGAGCGATCGACCGTAAAGACCCTTCCAACCATTCAGTCAGGATGGCGAAACTCTCCCAGCCAATTGCAACGACGCACCTACATCGGGTACCAAGGCGAACACCAGATCTCCTACTCGGTCGACCCGGATGGCTTTGCAATCGATGGCATAGGGTTGGTCGTCGTTACCAAGGCATCTCCCGATTTCGTCTCCTTCACGATTGATGGCGTTGAGCTCCAGTATCAAACGGCTCGATACGGAGACGACCGTTATGTGCACACACATCGCGGACCGGCCCACTTCACCGCCGTGCCTCGATTCTCCGATATGGGACACGATGAGGACGCCGGGTCGCTCCACGCACCAATACCCGGGAAGGTGATCAGGGTCGATGTTGGCAAGGGCGACCAGGTGGTCGAAGGCCAGGTCCTGGTTGTGATCGAGGCCATGAAGATGGAGCACACACTGCGTTCGCCGCACAACGGAACAGTCGTGGACGTCCGTCACCTGGCCGGCGATCAGATCGAAGCGAACGCGGTGCTGGTGGTGGTTGAGGAGGGTTAGCCTTCGAAGTCCCCCAAGACGGCCAGCACGTAGTCGAGGTCGCCCGTCGCATGGTCGGCATTGACCTGAAAACGAATCTCTTCGGAGCCTTTGGGAACCACTGGAAAGTTCAGCCCGGTGGCCAGAATTCCGTTGTCGAACAGATGGTCCACGAGGGCAGCCGTCCGCTCGGTCTCCCTGACCATGAGTGGCACTATGGGGTGAGGCCCCGAAATCGTCTCGTATCCACCTTCCACCAG
>JAZFTN010000245.1:0-3171 GCA_036446715.1 Acidimicrobiia bacterium
CCGCTGCCAAGGAGGTCGAGGAGGAGCCTGAGGAGGTCACCGAATCCCTCAAACTGGATCGCAAGCTGCCCCACACCGGTGGACGTCCGGCCGAGGCCTAGCGGGGCCACTTAGATTCTTCGAATCGTCAGATCACCTGACACCAGTTTGGCCTTGATGGTCATTTGACGTTCGCTGGGGGGCGAGTCCGATACAGGCTTTGGAAGCTTCAGCTTGCCGGACAGGAGCGTTGCGTCCAGATCGAGTCGGGTTCCGGTGGGAACTCCGATGATGGCCGTCCCCGACATGGATTTGAAGACCGCCCGTCTTCCGGTGAATCGCTCAATCGTGATGTCGCCGGACGCCGTCGAAGCATTGACTGTTCCAGTGCTGACGTCCATGTGGATGTCGCCTGATGCCGCCGCGAAGTTGACCTTCCCCGGACATTCGCCGACCCTGGCGTCTCCGGAGGCACTGTTGATCTTGATGTCACCGGTGACCGTTCCGACGCTGGCATCTCCGCTGGCCGTCTTGATCGTCGCGCTTTCGGCATGATCAATCTCAATCTCGCCGGAAGCGGTCTTGGCCTCGACCCTCCCCAAAGGCCCCGAGCATTCGATCTTGGCCGAGGCGGTCCCGATCGAGACGTCGGTCCCCTCCGGGACCTCGATGACAACAAAGGCATGGCCGCGAGACGACCATCTGGTGTTCTTGTCGGAAGAGACGTAAACGAGGTCGCCTTGCTTCTCCACTACGAACCCAGGATCGTCGGTGTCGACTTCGACACTGATCGTCCTGTCGCTTCCGGTCTTCACCTCGACACGACCTGAGTGGATGTGAACGTCGATCTCCGCGCTGCGGCCGACGCCGAATTTCTGCTCGATCACAGCTCAATCGTGGCGCGGTGTCGGGTTGCGCCGCCCTTGGTGGTCCGAGTCTGAGACTTGAGGGTGTCGATGACGAAGGTGTTCACAGAATCCCCCGAGGTGGACGCTGCATCGGCAACCAGATCCTTGAGATATCCGGGGAGTCTGATTGTGATGCGAGCTTCGTCGATGTCACCGTCCGATGGTGGGGGCGTGGGCATTTCTGCTGAGTCATCCACGACGGCCAACTCCGGGTCACCGTCGACGAGTCGCACGTCCACTTTTTGGGTTGCCAGTTGACTGGAGATCTCGGTGGCCGCCATGACCACAACATCCATGAGAGTTTGACGGATTGCCGGTTGAAGAGCCGCCATCAACTGGGTTCCTGCCTCGGCGACCTCGGTCCCGCCAACACGAAGTTGTGTCTCGACGGCGTTCTCGAGACCGGCGACGGCTAGCGAGAGTTGCATTTCAGCGAGCTCTCCGGCTGTGCTGGCGGATGCGCTGATCGAGGATTGCCTCTACTGCACTCAGTGTGGTTACCAACAACATGGTTCCTCCTTGGGGACGGTGGTTGTGATGACAAGATGATGTCATAGTGATGTCACTATACCGTCACTATGATGTCGCTGTCAACCCTCATTCTCGATTTTGAGGAAATAGCCCGACAACCGGCGTAGTTTCAATACAACGATGACAGAAATTGATCACGGGAGAATCGAGAAGGCAGTTCGGGAGATCCTCGAGGCGGTAGGGGAGGATCCCCTGCGTGAGGGTCTCATCGAGACACCCGAGCGAGTGGCCCGTTTCTATGCCGAAGTGTTCAAGGGTCTTCACGAGGACCCGGGCGACGTTGTCGACGCCTTTTTCGGAGAGGAGCACTATCAGGAGATAGTCATGGTGAAAGAGATTCCTTTCTACTCCATGTGCGAGCACCACCTCGTCCCGTTCCATGGAGAGGCTCATGTCGCCTATCTGCCCGATGGCCGGGTCACCGGGTTGTCCAAGCTCGCACGACTCGTTGACGGGTTCGCCCATCGTCCCCAGATGCAGGAGAGATTGACTGCTCAAGTGGCGGACTGTCTTCAAGAGCGGCTCGACCCGCTTGGGGTGCTTGTTGTTGTCGAAGCCGAGCATCTCTGCATGTCGATGCGGGGAGTCAAGAAACCCGGATCAGTCACCGTCACATCTGCCGTGAGGGGGCTCATGCAGACCAATGCGGCGACCCGTGCCGAGGCGATGTCCCTTTTGTTCGGCACAGGGTGATGTCTTGCCGGTTTCCCCGCGTCGGTGGCGGCTGAGGACTACAGAGCTGGATCTGTCCCGGGGTGTCTTGATGGGTGTTCTCAACGTGACACCGGACTCCTTCTCTGACGGCGGCTTGTACCTGGACCCCGACGACGCCATCGAACACGGGCTGGCCATGGTGCAACAGGGT
Organism: Acidimicrobiia bacterium; assembly: GCA_036446715.1. Taxonomy (GTDB): domain Bacteria; phylum Actinomycetota; class Acidimicrobiia; order Spongiisociales; family ZC4RG35; genus SZUA-217. The sequence continues at coordinate 2,284 of JAZFTN010000245.1, forward strand.
GCAGACGTCATCGATGTCGGAGGCGAGTCGACCCGGCCAGGCTCAGAGCCCGTCCACGAACGGGTGGAGTTGGATCGTGTTCTCCCGGTGGTCGAGGGGCTATCCGGTGAAGGAGTCGCGGTGAGTATCGATACCTCAAAGCCGGCGGTGGCCGAGTCGGCCTTTTCCCGAGGTGCCGAAATCCTGAACGAGGTAACAGCATGTCGTGAACCCGGCATGGCTGAATTGGTGGCCGAGGTGGGGTGTGGCGTCGTGTTGATGCACATGTCGGGGACACCTAGAGACATGCATCTCGATCCAAGATATGACGACGTGGTCGCAGAGGTCGAGGAGTTTCTCGTGGAGAGAATGGAGTTGGTGATCGCAGCGGGCGTCAACCCTTCATCGATTGTGATTGATCCGGGGATCGGGTTCGGCAAGACGGTTGATCACAACCTCAGCCTGATAAATGGCCTGGAGGCGTTGACGCGGCACGCCCCTGTCGTCTTGGGAGCCTCGCGCAAGAGATTTCTCGGGACGATCACCGGCGCAGGCTCTCCGGCAGATCGAGACCTCGCGACCGCGATAACCACGACGGTCGGTTTCTTGAACGGCGCCAGAGTTTTTCGCGTCCACGATGTCGCCGGCTCCAGGCAGGCACTGGCTCTGGCTGCCGCTATCGTGGCGGCTCAGTAATGGGACGAATGGTCGCTGGGCTAAAGCCCCGGGGTTTCACCTGGGTCATCAATGATCGCCTTGCCGTATCAGATCGTGTTGGTGGATCCGGATTCCAACATCGAAGGGTGCGGCGCGAGGAAGAGATTGCCTGGCTGGTGGAAGAGGCCAATGTCAACACGATCGTCTCAATGCTTCCCGGGAACCAGAATCTGGCTGCATACCGCCAGGCAG
>JAZFTN010000246.1:0-9382 GCA_036446715.1 Acidimicrobiia bacterium
CCCTGGGGCACCAGCATCGAAGCCAAAACCAGACCGGCGACCAGGTCGAATCGAAGATACTCACGTCGATATGTCCGAAACATCCCAACGATCGGGATGAAGTCATGTTTTCGGGTATGGGTGCTCAATCGATCCTGAAACTATCAAACCTCCACGGCAAGCTTTCGCCAAGGTGGCGTTGATCACGCCGACCGGTATCCTCGCACCATGCTCAGCCAACGTTTCGAACAGCTGTTTCGCCTTCTCCTCGTGGCTTTTCTTCGCTACGACGACGTGGCCCGGGATGCTCATCACGTTGTCGATCTGGCTGTGGCCCGAAGCGATCTAGACGAGCTTCGATCGGCCATGGCCAACGAACGACATGTGGTGATGCGTCTTGGCCGTTCAAGTGTCAGAGACGAGGCGTGGCTAGATCAATCGGCAGCAGCTCGTTCGGAGCTGTTCACCATGGCTCACACTTCAAACTGACCTCGCCCATTGAGGTCTGTGGATAACCAGATAGCCTCATCGCTGTCATGAATCGTCAACTCTTCCCCCAAAACGTCATTGCGATGATCTGGGACTTCGATAAGACGCTGATCCCGGGGAACATGCAGGGCCCACTGTTTCGGCACTACGACATGGACGAGGCCGAGTTCTGGCGCGAAGTCGACGGGCTCGACGAGTTCTACCGAAGCCACGGGTCTCGCCTGATCCAGAGGGACCACCTCTACCTGAACCACATCCTCACCTATGTCCGGGAGGGTCGGATGCCTGGTCTCAGCAATGCCCTTCTGCGGGAACTGGGCTCCGGAATCGAGTTCTACACCGGAATGCCGGACTTCCTCGAACTGATCAGAAAGACGGTCGAAGCCGAGCCGCACTTCGCCGAGCATCAGATTCGGGTGGAGCACTACGTTGTTTCGACCGGGCTCCGGGAGATGATTCTCGGCTCGGCGGCGGCACCGCAGATCGAGCACGTCTGGGCTTGTGAGTTCACCGAGCTTGTGGCTCCACCCGGATACGCCTCGGTGCAGGATCAGCTCTTTTCCCCGGAGGGCGAGATACGCCAGCTGATCTACACGATCGACAACACATCAAAGACACGAGCGCTGTTCGAGATCAACAAGGGAACCAACAAGAACCAGGCCATCGATGTCAACGCAAAGATCGCCCACGAGGACCGCCGGGTCCCTTTTCAGAACATGATCTATGTCGCCGACGGTCCGTCCGACGTGCCTGTTTTCTCGATTGTCGAAGCCAACGGTGGTCGAACATACGCGGTGTACCGCCCCGGATCACAGGCCGAGTTCGGCCAGGCAGCCAGGCTCCTGGAGCAAAACAGAGTCGACGCGTTCGGCGAGCCGACTACTCCGACGGCTCTCACACGGCGATGTGGCTGACACATGCAGTCGAAGCCATCGCCAACAGGATCGTTCGGGACCGCGAGGAAGCTCTCAGCGATCGGATGGGGCTACCGCCCCGTCATGTCGACGAGGACTAGGAGAACTCCCGTCGCATGAACGGCCGGGTCTCGCTTCTGCGAGCAACCTCCTCGAATCCGCAGGCTTCAAACATCGAAGCGAACCCCATCCATGACCAGAAGTCAGGCACACGGTCCTTTCTCGGCTCCACCGGATAACCCTCCACTACCTCGGCTCCCTGATCTCTGGCGTACTCGACTGCGGCGTTGAGGAGCTCGGTTGCAACCCCGGTCCGCCGATGCTCCTTGGGTATCACAAAGCAGGTGATCGCCCATGCCTCGCGATCATCGAGAGGCTTGGTAACACGGGAGCGGGCAAGTCTCCCGTACCAATCCCTGGGTCCGACCTGGACCCATCCGACTGGCTTGCCATCGCGATATCCGATCAGACCGGGAGGACGGCCGGTGTCGACGATCTCTCTCATCAGGGCCCTGTTCTGATCGCCCTTGCTCTCCTCGAACTCGGAGCTGGTCTGGCGGTAGTACATGCAGAAGCACCCGGCGTCTCCGCCGCGGGGTCCCATCACCTCGAGGAAGTCGTTCCAAATCTCAGGGGTGACCGGCCTCGTGTCCACGTCAACGATGCTACGGCATTCAGACGTGACCCAGAGCCTGTTTCAGGTCATCGATCAGGTCGTCTGAATCCTCGACACCTACTGAGAATCGGATGAGACCCGGTGTCACCCCGAGCAGCATCTTCGCCTCCGGTGCCATAGTGGCATGGCTCATCGTCCACGGATGCGAGGCAAGCGACTCGGTTCCGCCCAGGGACACGGCGAGACGGACGACGTGGATCGCATTGAGGAACCGAAATGCCTCTTCCTCCCCGCCCGCAACCTCAAACGAGATCATCGCTCCGGGGCCGAGGCACTGGCTCTCGTATATCCCTTTCCTGGGGTCATCGGCTCCGAGAAGACTGAGATGGTTGACGCTCGCCACCTTGGAGTGATCGTTGAGAAACCCGGCCACTCGTATTGCGTTGGCCGTTTGTTTCTCAACACGAATCTGGAGCGTTTCCAGACTCCGGGTCAGCATCCACGCGGTATGAGGGCTCGCCGTGGTTCCCAGTCGATAACGGAGATGACGCAGTTCGTCGATGTCCTCTGCCCCGCCGCAGACGGCACCGGCTGTGATGTCACTGTGCCCTCCCAAATACTTCGTTGCCGAGTGAACGACCAGGTCGGCGTCATGATCGAGTGGCCTTTGCCATACCGGACTCAAGAAGGTGTTGTCCACAACCAGCCGGGCGCCATGAGCATGAGCCACCCGGGCCGCCATGGCGATGTCGAATATGTCATTGGTCGGGTTGGCAGGAGTCTCCAGATAGACCATGGCCAGTGAGAGGTCGCCGATCAGTTCGTCGAGATCCCGCCCGTTTGCCTCCGAGCGGAACGATCTGGTGACGACTCCCAGTTCGGTGAAGAGACTTTCGAGGATCTTGGTTGTTCCCCCGTAGGCCGGAGTCGAATAGAGAATCAGGTCGCCCGGTCTCAGATGGTTCAGGAACAAGGTGTTGATCGCCGCCATCCCGCTGTTGAAGACGAGGGCGTCGTCGGCTCCCTCCCAAGCGGCGAGACGGGCCTCGGCCACCCGAAGGTTGGGGTTGTCGAGCCGGCTGTAGATGTAGCCGAACTCCTCACCCTCCCTCGCCTCGGCAAGGCCATATGCCACTTCGAAGAAGCGCTTGCCTTCTTCGGCCGTCTCGAAGACGAAGGTCGATGTCTCATAGATCGGTGGTTTGAGTGACCCGAGATGGTCCTCTGCCTCGTGACCAAGACTGACAGAAGACGTGCCAGGACTGACAGGAGGTGGATCGTTGCTCATACCCCTGAGCCTAGAGAGCAGCTAAACAGGTGAGCATGTCGGACTTTGTGAGTGATGCGGCCAGGGTGCTCAGACCCGCCGAGCAGATCCTCGTCTTCAGTGGAGCCGGTCTCAGCACCGAGTCAGGCATCCCCGACTTCCGCGGTCCGGATGGCCTGTGGACAAGGGTCGATCCCGATGACTTCAACATCGACCGCTATCGCGAGAGCCGGGATCTTCGCGTTCGGGGGTGGCGGATGAACATCGACGGTGAGCTCTGGGGAGCGCGATCGGCGGTCAAGCCCAACCGTGGCCACCACGCGATCGTCAGGCTTCGAGAACACCAACGACTGGCCGGAGTCGTCACACAGAACGTCGACGGCCTTCACCACAAGTCCGGACTCGAGGACGACTTCGTTGCTGAACTACACGGCAACGTTCGCAACGCCCATTGCATGTCGTGCGACAGCAGGTGGGCAACCGAGACCGTGCTCGAATGGGTTGAAGCCGGAGAGGAGGATCCCAACTGTCCGGTCTGCGGCGGGATGATCAAGACGGACACTGTCATGTTTGGCGAGATGCTCCCCGAGAATGAGATCCACAAGGCCAATGTTTTCCTGGCCATCGCGGACGCAATCCTGGTTGTGGGATCAACGGTGTCGGTGTGGCCGGCGGCCGACGTCGTGATGAGGGCGGCGAGTCAGATGAAACCCATCGTGGTCATCAACAAGGGCGACACAGACATCGACCACCTGGTCGCGGTGAAGATCGAAGCCGGCATCGGAGACGTCCTTCCCGACCTTGTCGATCAGATTGTCAACTAGGCCTAGGAAGCCACCCCGAAGAACTGATTGAGCTTCTGCGCGAGCTGTTGAGCCGTGAGCCTCCCCAGGGTCACGTCGACGACTGCGCCGCTCTCGTCGTAGATGACGGTGGTTGGCGAGCCCCGAGCTCCGAAGTTGGTGGCCAGCTGACGGCCGTCGTGCATTCCAATGTCGCGGGCAAGCGGCCAGTGGCCAATTCCCATCTGCTGGGCAAATGCCAGACCGCTGCCATTGTTCATTGCGTTGATTCCGACAAAATTGACGTCGTCTCCGAGGGTGGAGGAGAGTTGGGCAAAGCCAGGCAACTCGCGGCGACACACGGTGCACCAGTTTGCGAAGAAAGCCACAACCGTGGGCTTGCCTTCGAACTGCGCCAGGGTTACCCGGCTGTCGTCGGCAAGGGCAGGGAGGTCCCATGACTCGGTATCGGTGGTTCCGACAGCCGTGTCGCCTTCCGAGAAGGCAAGAACGAAGACACCGACAAACATGGCAACACCAACCACCATGGCGCCGCGGACCATCAGCTTCCTGCGCTGCGCCTTTTGCTTCCGCTCTGCGGCCCGTGCCTTCTTCGATCCTGATTTCGGCTTTGAGCCCGATTTGGTTGATGCCATCGGCAATGAGGTTGAACCGCCGATGGCCCTATGCCATTCCGACCGTCACCCTTTGGACAGTCTTTGATCGGTTCTCGGTCAAACGTGTGCTTGGGTTTTAGCCCGATGCCAGGGGTTACCATCAAGGCCATGTCAGGCTTCATGCCCCGGCTCGACGACATCAACTTCACACTGAACCACGTGGCCGATCTCGAACGACTGTCCAAGCTGAACGGCTACCAGCACGCCGACCCCGCCACCGTCTCCACCATCCTCGACGAGGCCGGCAGATTCGTATCCGAAGTGATGGCGCCCCTGAACCGGGTCGGGGACGTGCAGGGATCCGTTCTCGACGAGGACGGAAACGTGAAGACCCCGGATGGTTTCAAGGACGCTTACAAGAAATACATCGAGTCCGGGTGGTCGGCATCTCACATGCCCGCCGAGTGGGGCGGAGGAGGGCTCCCACACACCGTCGGCGTTGCCATCGACGAGATGTACAAGTCGGCGAACCTCGCGTTCGCACTGTGTCCAATGCTAACCCATGGGGCGGTTCACGCCCTGGTCACACATGGATCCGAGGAGTTACAGCAGAGCTATCTGGAAAAACTCGTAAGCGGCGAGTGGACAGGGACGATGAACCTCACCGAGCCCCAAGCCGGTTCAGACGTTGGCGCCCTCCGATCCAAGGCCGTGAAGCAAGACGACGGCACTTACCGGATCTTCGGCACCAAGATCTTCATCACCTGGGGCGACCAGGACCTGACAGACAACATCCTTCACCTCGTGCTTGCTCGCACCCCCGGTGCTCCAGAAGGAACCCGGGGCATCTCCATGTTCCTGGTGCCAAAGTTCATCCTCGATGACAGCGGTGAGCCGGGTCAACGCAACGACTACTCCATCGTCTCCATCGAGCACAAGCTCGGAATCCACGCCTCACCCACCTGCGTCATCGCCTTTGGTGACGCCGGCGACGGGGCCGTCGGTTATCTGGTTGGTGAGGAGATGACCGGCATGCGAAACATGTTCACGATGATGAACGCCGCCCGCATCGGGGTCGGGATGGAAGGTCTGGCGATCTCCGAGAGGGCCTACCAGCAGGCCCTCTCCTTCGCTCATGAGCGGCTCCAGGGCCGGCTGATAGGCGCCGATTCCAGCGAGAGCGTTGCCATCGTCGAGCACCCTGACGTGCGACGCATGTTGCTCACAATGAAGGCCTACACCGAGGCAACCCGCTGTCTCGTCTACATCACGGCCCAGGAGGCCGACTATTCACTTCATCCCGACTCGGAGGAGAGAAAGCAGGTTGCGGACAACCGTCTCGCGGTGCTCACTCCAATAGTCAAGGCTTGGTGTACCGACATCGGAGTGGAGATGGCGTCGCTGGGCATTCAAGTTCATGGGGGCATGGGTTACGTCGAGGAAACCGGAGCCGCCCAATACCTGAGGGACGCCCGCATCGCTCCCATCTACGAGGGCACCAACGGAATTCAGGCAATGGATCTCGTGCTTCGAAAACTCCCGTTGGACAACGGAGGCGTGGTAACCAGGTTCATCACAGAGATGACGCACGTTCTCGACGAGATGAAAGACCACGAGGACCTGAGTGTGTTCAAGGACGAGTTGACCACCGCCATCCGGGGTCTCGGGGACACCTCCACCTGGCTCGGGGGGCGCCTGGCGGGCGGGGAGCTGGATGAGGCCCTGGCGGGGGCGACCCCGTACCTCAGGCAATTCGGAACGGTCATCGGTGGCTGGTTGATGGCCAAGTCTGCCATCGCCGCGAAAGCGAGTCCGAGAGAGCACGACAGTGATTTTCTGGAGGACAAGGTGGTGACCGCGCGCTTCTACGGGGAGCACCTTCTACCGCAGGCCAACGGACTGATCCCCACAATCAAGGCCGGAAACAAGCTCCTGGCAAAAGCTCGGTTCTAGATCCCCGTGCACCTCGAGGACAAGGTCATCGTCGTCACGGGAGCGGGCAGCGGGATTGGCGAGGCTCTGGCCCGTCGATTTGCACAGGAGAATCCGGCAGGACTGGTTCTCGTAGATCTCAACGTGACCGCCGTTGAAGAGATCGCCACCGCCATTGGTGCCGTCGCCCAACAGGCAGATGTCTCCGACGCTGAAGCCAACCGGAGGCTCGTCGAGATAACCGAGAACCGGTTCGGGCCGATAGACCTCTTCTGTGCCAACGCCGGTATCGGCTTTGCCGGCGATGAGCAGACCGACCCCTCAGAGTGGGATCGCATGTGGCAGGTAAATCTCATGTCCCATGTGCATGCCGCCAAGCATCTGATCCCCGGATGGGTGGCTCGGGGGGAGGGTTACTTTCTGTCCACTGCGTCGGCAGCCGGTCTGCTCACCAATCTCAGGGCTGCCCAGTATTCGGTGACGAAACATGCCGCGATTGCCTTCTCAGAGTGGTTGTCCATCACCTATGGCGACGCCGGGATCAAGGTGAGCTGTCTGTGTCCGATGGGGGTGAACACACCGTTCGTGCATTCGGCGTCAGAGTTCGAAGATCTCCTTGGTCCTCACCTCATAGAACCCGCTGCCGTGGCTGATGCCGTTGTCGATGGACTATCGGATGAGCGCTTTCTCATCCTCCCCCATCCAGACGTTGAGCGCTTCTTCCAGAACAAGGCCAACGACTACGACCGGTGGATTGGGGGAATGCGAAAGCTGCAACGATCTGTGTTTCCTCAGTGATTGAGGCAGAATCAGGACCTATGGACAGGACCTATGGATAGACGACGCGTTGTCGTAACCGGCGTTGGTGCCGTGGGTGCTCCTGGCATCGGCATGGACGACCTGTGGAAGGGGATCCAGCAGCCACCGGGGCCGGCACCTCGGTTGATCGACAACTGGGACCCCGAGCCCTGGATCCCACGAAGAGAGGCCAGACGCCTCGACATGTTCACGCAGTTCGCTCTGGTGGCGACTGATGAGGCTTTCGGCCAATCGGGGCCACTGGCAGCCGACCACAATCGGATCTCGGTGGTTCTCGGAACCGGGATCGGAGGGCTGCAATCCCTTCAGCGGCTCTACGACGACTCCAAAGAGGACGAGCCGCGGCCGTCGCCATTCTCCATTCCGATGATGATGGCGAATGCCGCTGCGGCTGCCATCTCGATCAAATACGGCTTCGGGGGCCAGGTCACAACTCCAGTGGTCGCATGTGCTGCCGGAAGCCAGGCTGTGATCGACGGTCTGCGTCAGATCCAGTGGGGATACGCAGACGCCGCAGTGGTGGGCGGGGCGGAGGCAGCAGCTATCCGATCAGCCCGAGAAGGATTCAAGGCCGCCCGCGCCCTGTCACCAGCAGGCTTCGCCCGGCCTTTCGATGTTGACCGTGACGGCTTTGTCATGGGAGAAGGAGCCGCAATCCTCATTCTCGAGGCAGCAGAGGTTGCCGAAGCGAGAGGAGCTGCCCCTATTGCAGAGATTCTCGGAGCGGCATCCACTGCGGATGCCTATCACGTCACCGCTCCCCATCCTGAGGGCAAAGGTGCCGAACGGGCTGTTCGACTGGCCCTGGAGGATGCGGGTCTCGACCCATCGGATATCTCCTACGTCAACGCCCACGGGACCGGTACCGAGCTAAATGACCGCACCGAGGGTGCAGTGATCGCCCGTGTCTTTGGTGAGGACCAGCCGGCGGTCTCGTCGATCAAAGGAGCGACCGGTCACGCTCTCGGTGCCTCCGGTTCGATTGAGGTGGCTGTGGTCGTCGAAGCAATCCGCCGCAATGAGCTGCCTCCCAACGCCGGCCTCAATGTCCAAGACCCCGCCATCGCGCTCGATGACATCATTCGCGAGCCAAGACAGTGGGAGCCGGCTCCGGCCCTCTCCAACTCCTTCGGCTTTGGCGGTCACAACACCGTCATCGCCATTTCCCCGGTCAAATGACCGTTCTGTGAAGATTCGCGCGGCCTATGCCCGCGTAGATCTTCACAAAGAGTTGCGGTAAGCTCTGAAAGACGGGAGCTCGGTTGTACCGGGCTGAGAGGGAGTCTCAAAAGGCTCCGACCGACCGAACCTGACCCGGGTAATGCCGGCGCAGGGAACCCTCAGCCTCATTGCTCCCACCGAGGATGGAGACGATGAGCCTGACACCAAAGACCGCCACCTTGATGGCCTTGGCGCTGGTCGTCGCCGCCTGCTCCAGCGGCACCGCGGGGGAGAGTCCGCAAACCATCACTCTCCTGGCTCACGATTCCTTCGCCGGAGGAGCGACCGATGCCACTTTCGCCTCTTTCACCGAGGAAACGGGGATCGAGGTGAGGGTCATTGCCGCGGGGGATGCGGGCTCGATGGTCAACCAGGCCATTCTCACCAAGGACAACCCTCTGGCCGACGTGTTGTTCGGTGTCGATGACGCGTTCTTGTCGCGAGCTCTCGACGAGGACATCTTCCTGAACCACAAGGCAGAAGACATCAACCGGGTTTCTCCGGATCTGGTCGATCGGGAGCACCGGGTCACACCGATCGATTTCGGGGACGTTTGCATCAACTACGACAAGGGGTGGTTCGAATCCACCCGGTTGGTGGTTCCAGAAACCCTCATGGATCTGAGAGCCAACATCTATGCGAGCCACCTGACTGTCGAACACCCGGCAACGTCGTCGCCGGGGCTCGCCTTCATGCTGGCGACCATCGAAGAGTTCGGGGAGGACGGCTGGCTGGACTACTGGGCC
>JAZFTN010000247.1:0-4660 GCA_036446715.1 Acidimicrobiia bacterium
CGCCCCGTCGATGGCAACAGTGGCCACAGGTATCCCCGTTGGCATCTGCACCGTGGCGAGCAGCGCGTCCATCCCGTCGAGTGAGGCACTGATGGGAACGCCGATGACCGGGAGCAGCGACTTGGCAGCCATGACACCGGCTAGATGGGCGGCTTTTCCAGCACCGGCGATGATCACTTCAAAGCCTTGATCGGCTGCGGTTGTGGCGAAGTGGATGGCCTCATCAGGTGTTTTGTGTGCGGATAGAACCCGGGTGTCGTGCTCGATGCCGAAATCGTCCAGCGTTTCCCCGGCCTTCTCCATAACCGGGCGATCCGATCCCGATCCCATCACGATTGCGATCTTGTGGCTCATTGGGCGTGACGGTAACCGAACCTGCTCTAGACGCCCACAGAGCCGACGTAGAGGACATAGAGCGGGAATAGAGCGAGATTGAAGATCCTCTAGAGAGCCATCAGGCACCTTCTCGCTATCGGTGAACGAGCACCGAGGAAGAGAAGGAGACGGAAATGACCGCCATAGGGAAAACAAGAGGAAGTCTTGCAAGTCAGTACCAGAGCCTGGGGTTCGTCAAATATGTCGGTGTCGGGATCGTCGCGGTGGCCGTTGGAGTCGGGGCTGTGTTCGGGGTCAGCACACTCACGGGACCGAGCGAGGCCGCGGCACATAGGGCAGCGTTTATCAGGGGCAGCCAGGTCGCCGAGAACGTTGATGCCCTCACCACATCGGGTCTCGCACAGCAGGCTGCCATCCAGAGCCAGGCAGTGCTCGAGAGTCGCTTCGAGGCTGGACTTGCTCAACGGACCGCAATCGAACAGCAACAACTATTGCAGAGTCGGATCCAGGCCGGCCTTGCCCAGGCGGGTGCCATCGGCTCAGCTCGGAGTGCACAGGATGCCTGGCAGATGCGCGGAGCCGCGATGGCCAGCCATGTCGACGAACTCATCGCCTCCGGATTGGCCCAGCAGGCATTCATGGACAAGTAAACGGGGGAGGAAGGAGCTGCCGGCTACTTGCCATCAGCCAATGGCAAGAATAGGCGGGTACATTTGATGGCAAGGACGATTGAGAGCTCGGTGAGATTCCGTCTACTGGGACCACTTGGGGTAGATACGACAGAGGGTCTGATTGACCTGGGCCCTCCGAAACAACGATCTGTCCTTGCCATCCTCCTTCTTCACGCCAATGAGATAGTCCCCACCGATCGCATCATCGACATGGTGTGGGGTGAGAATCCCCCGAGGACCGCCGAGCACTCGGTGCAGATCTACATCTCCGATCTGCGCAAGGTGCTGTCCAACGGCTCATCGAACGAGTTGATCGGCACACGGCCTCCGGGCTACGTGATCAACGTCCCCCCTGACTCGATCGACACCCTGAGATTTGAGAGACTGGTGAGGGAAGGGCTCTCGGCCCTCCGCACCGGTGACGTGGCTGGAGGACGGCCAAAGCTCGAGAAGGCGCTTGAGAGTTGGACGGCTTCTCCCTTGGCCGACTTTGCCTACGACGACTTTGCTCAGGGCTACATCCGCAGCCTCACCGAGCTCCATTCCGATGCCCTCGAGGCGATGGCAGGTGTCGATCTCGATCGAGGTCGGCACGAGGAAGCGCGGGATCTTGCGCGACAGGCGATCGAGGCCGACCCATTGCGCGAAGAGCCCCGTCGTCTCATGATGCTTGCTCTGTACCGGTCGGGGCGCCAGGCCGAATCGCTGAGACATTTCGGGGAGTATCAGCGGCTTCTCGCCGAAGAACTCGGAATCGAGCCCTCGGAGAATCTTCGTTTGCTGGAGGAGCGGGTACTGCTACAGGACCCGACGCTCAACATGCAAACCCATGTCATTTCGGAGGGAAACCCCTATCGGGGCCTTCGAGCTTTTTCCGAGGAAGACGCCGACATCTACTTCGGTCGGGAGAGTCTTGTGGCCGAGGTCCGCGAGAAACTGGTCACGGGTCCCGGATTCGTTTCGATCGTCGGCCCTTCAGGTTCTGGGAAGTCGAGTGCGGCGCAGGCGGGTCTCATCCCGACGCTTCGAGCCGAAGGGGAAGCGGTCGTCGTTTTCCAGCCAGGCTCCCGACCCCTGTGGGAGTTGGCCGGTGCTCTGGATCGAGCCGGATTCGGCTCCCGCGCGGGATTGCTGCGTCGTTTCGAGAGCGACGCTTCTGCCCTGCTGCCGGTGATCGATCGATCTGTCGTTCTGATTGTCGACCAGTTCGAGGAGCTATTCACCCTGGCCGAAGCCGATGATGCGATTCGGTTTGCCGAGGTGATCGTTGCCGCGATTCGTGATCCGGAAACACCACTTCGTGTCGTGGCGACGTTACGTGCGGACTACTACGACAAGCCGTTGTCGATTCCGGCCCTGGCGGGCGTCTTCTCCGACTCGGTGGTGAGTGTCAAACCGATGACGCCCCAAGAGATCGAACATGCTGTTGTTGAGCCAGCCGGTGCGGCCGGGGTCAAGGTCGAGCCTGCCCTACTCGCCCAACTCGTAGCCGACATGGGTAATGAGCCTGGAGCGCTACCGCTTCTTCAATTCACACTGTTCGAGCTGTTCGAGAGGACATCCAACGTCTTGACTCTGGGCGACTACCAGAGTCTCGGGGGAATCAACGGTGCCCTCATCGGTGGCGCCGACGCAGTCCTCGACGAACTCGACGCCGAAGGCAAAGAACTTACCGAGCAGCTGATGATGCGAATGGTGCAGAAGGGGCGCGTTCTCAGCACTTCCCGCCCCGTGCCTCTGCGTGATCTGCTCGATCTTGGTATCGATCGGATTGCCCTTCAGGGAGTGCTGGAGGCGCTTGGCGCCCGTCGTCTCATAACCTTTGACCGTGACCCCTCCGGTGCCGCGGTGGTCGAGATGGCGCATGAGTACCTCATCTCGGAGTGGCCCCAGTTGGAGTCCTGGATTGCCGAGCACTCGGATGATCTGGATCGTCTTTACGCGTTGGACATAGTCGCGGCCGAGTGGATCGAGTCGGACAAGTCAGAGGATTACCTCCTTCGTGGGGAAAGACTCGACCAGTTTGAGGCGTGGGCTACGTCGACGTCTTTGATGCGCACATCAACCGAAACCCAGTTCATCGACGCGTCGGTTGAGATGCGTCGTCGCGAGGGAGAGGCGCGGCTCGATCAAACCGCCAAGGAAGAGACGCTTCAGAAGAGTGCCCGTCGTCGGCTCTGGTACTTCGGTGGTGCTGTTGCCGCGTTGGCCGCTGCCGTGACACTGCTAGTCGTGATGCTCCTTCCGGAACCACCACCGGACGTCATTCTTTGGTCAGGAGCCTCCGCTGTTTCGGGGTTTGACGAGTTGGTCCATAGCGGGTACGGGGCGGGGCTGGAAGCGAATGAACTTACCGGCAGAGAATTCGTTGACAACCTGGTTTTTCTACCCGACATCGAAACACTTCTGGAGCGCGGTACACCCCTGGTGATAATGAGTAGCAAAGTATTCTTCGATGACTCAGTGAGAGACATGATGAATAGATACCCAGAGGGGAGCTACATCCTTATTGATTGCAGCGTCGAGAACATAGCCTACATTGTGGGGAGCCACGATGAAATCGGCTATCTGGCGGGAGTCGCGGCCGGGCTGATTACCGAAACAAATCACGTCGGGATCGTGGTCGGAACAGACGCCGATTTCATGCTCCCGTTCCATACCGGGTTCGAACAAGGGGCCACGAGAGTCAACCCCGAAATTGAGGTGGGAGCGGTCTATTTGACGTCGATCTTCGACCTGAGTGGATACTCGAGCACGACCATGGGTAACTGGGGAGCCGAAGTCCTGATCAAAGAAGGTTCGGATGTTGTTTTCCAGGCGGCCGGATTCTCCGGTCATGGTGTGTTCAATGCTGTCGCATCGGCAGCCCAGGAGACCGGTTCGTCGATGTGGGCGATAGGTGTCGATAACGATGAGTATTCGAACGTTCTTGCCAACCCCTGGTTTGAGCCCGTTGCGGAGTTCTGGACTGCCCACATTGCCACTTCGATCGTCAAGAGAATCGACATTGGGGTAGAAGAGGCCATCGCCAGGTTCGTTCTCACAGGGACTCCGCAGTTAGTGGTGTTGAGTATCGAGAACGGTGGAGTGGACTATGTGACTACCGGTGGTTTCATCGACCACATCGTCCCCGAGCTAGAGGCGGCAAAGGCTGATGTGATCAGTGGTGCGGTGGTTCTATCGACAGAAGCGCCCGAGGAGATTCGGATGCTCGACGACGTGATCGGCCCTTAGCCGGCGATGTCGGTCCTGAACTCGACTCCTGACCAGCGGACAGTCTCCGCCGCCTCGTAAGCACGGTTCCGGGCCTCGTCCACGGTTCGGCCGGTGCCGACGAGGTTGAGCACCCTTCCACCGTTGACCAACAGCTTGTTTTCGTCCAGTTTGGTTCCGGCGTGAAAGACGATCACATCGTCGGGAACGCGGTCAAGGCCGTTGATGACAGCCCCTTTCTCCGGGGCAGTCGGATAACCCTTTGCGGCGAGCACCACGTTCACCGTGGCGATATCGGACCACTGAGGCAAAGCTCCCTCCAGCACGTCCAGGAGATCACTCGTCATACGAGGCAGAACTGCCTGGCATTCAGGATCGCCCAGTCTCACATTGAACTCGAGAACTTTCGGACCGCTCTCGGTCAGTACCAGTCCGGCGTA
>JAZFTN010000248.1:0-5118 GCA_036446715.1 Acidimicrobiia bacterium
GGGGCTGATTCTCTGCCAGGTCCTGGCCCCTTTTGCGTGGGTGATGGGTAACAAGGAGTTGGCGGCCATCGACTCCGGTCTCCGGTCGCCGGAGAATCGGTCGACCGCCAATGCCGGGAAGATACTCGGGATCATCGGGACCGTTCTCCTCGGCATCGGGCTGGTTGTCGGAATCGTCTTCTTTCTCTTCATATTTGTTGCAGCAGTAAGCAGCAGCTAGAAACTGCGAAAGGTCCCCCTGAGACAGTCGATACTCCTGTAATGGGCAGTTTTGCCGTGTCTTTGAAGACGCTTGGCGACACTCAGGGGCTACCGGCCGTCATTCACCTCTCCGAAGGACGTCTCAGCATCGACGCCGGTGACGAACCCATCGGGGATTGGGCCCTCGATGAGATCCAACTCGAACCGACGCCGACGGGATACCGGATGGCCGCCGAGGGCGAGCAGATCACCCTCGAATTCAGCAACATAGACGCCTTTGAGACCGAGTTGTCCAACAACATCAAGCCCAAACGTTCCATAGCCTGGTCGATGCCCGACACGGGCAAACTACTGGCTCCGGTGGACAGAGGCATAGCCTTCGCAGAGAAGAAATGGGGCGCCCTCCTGCCTCAGTGGGTATTCACCCGGATCATGTTCGGGGTCGCCATCGCAGCCTTGACGCTGGTGATCATCTTTCCCGGTCTGGTATCTGGTTTTCTGCTGATCACCGGGCTGCTGATGGTGATGTTCGGCGCCGTGGTCTACACCGATCCCATGCTTGCCTCGAAGTGGTTGCCGGGCCGGATGTCGCCCACCCACGTTTTGCTCTTCGGCGTTGCGATCCTCCTGGTCGGAGTTCTGCTCGGGATCATCGCCAGATAGAAGGTTTGTCCCACCTCAAGAAGGGGGACAAGGACTACACCAGTTCGATTATCGCTTCTTCGGCGCCATCGCCGCGGCGAGGGCCGAGTTTGGTGATGCGGGTGTAGCCACCGGGGCGGTCGACGTAGCGGGGAGCCACCTCTTCGAACAGCTTGTGCACCGCCTCCTTGTTGGTGATGGTCTTCATCACCAACCGACGGGAGTGGAGGTCGCCCTTGCGAGCCTTTGTGATCAGCTTCTCGGCCAGAGGCCGTACCGCCTTGGCCTTGGACTCGGTGGTGGCCACCTTCTCATGGATGAAGAGATCCGTGGCCAGGTTGGCCAACATCAACTTCTCGTGAGACGGCGACCCGCCGAGACGGGGGCCCTTACGGGGGCGTGGCATCAGATGTCGCGCCCACTCGGTGAGTCGGCGAGGCTCAGACCCAGCTCGTCGAGCTTGGCGATCACCTCGTCGAGGCTCTTCTGGCCGAAGTTGGTGATGTTCAACAGATCATCGGAGGTGCGCTCCACCAGCTCACCCACGGTCTTGACCTGGGCTCGACGCAGACAGTTGCGAGGTCGCTCAGAGAGATCGAGTGCCTCGATCGGGAGATCGAGGTCCGGCGAACTCGAGATCTCGGGCTCGATGTCGCCCAGCTCCAGGCCCTGGCCCTCACCGATGTCGGCAAAGAGACCCATCAGCTCACCAAGGGTCTTGCCGGCCGAGGACACGGCCTCGGACGGGTCGATGGCACCGTTGGTCTCGATGTCGAGAACGAGACGATCGAAGTTGGTCATCTGGCCGACCTGGGTGTTCTCCACCTTGTAGGCGACCTTGCGGACGGGGGAGAAGATCGAGTCGACCGGGATGACACCGATGACCGAGCTGGCGCCCTTGTTGCCATCGGCGGTGCGATAACCGACACCAGGGGCAACGGTCAACTCCATCTCGAGACGTCCCGACGCGCTGAGGGTCGCGAGATGGGCATCGGGGTTGACCACCTCGACACCGGCCGGAAGCTTGAGATCGCGGGCGGTCACGTCACCAGCGCCTTTGGCCGACAGATAGAGCGTCTGCTCTTCGAGGCCGTCCATGCGGATGACGATGCGCTTGATGTTGAGAATGATGTCCACGACATCCTCGACAACGCCTTTGATGGTCGAGAACTCATGCTCGACACCTTCGATCTGGATGGTGGTGATGGCGGCACCCGGGATGCGGGACAGAAGGGTTCGACGCATCGTGTTGCCGAGCGTGTAGCCAAAGCCCGGCTCGAGGGGCTCCACGACCACGCGGGAACGGTTGTCCGAAAGGACTTCCTCTTCAATTTGGGGACGCTGGACGATCAACAAGGGGAATTACCTCACTTCGAGTAGAGCTCGACGATCAACTGCTCGTTGATGTCTGTGTCTATCTGATCACGACGGGGATGGGCATTTACAACAATCTTGCGCTCTTCGAGATTCACCTCGAGCCAATCGGGAACCGGACGGCCCTGGGTGTCCACGGAGTGCTGAATGACGATCAGGTCGGTGCTTCGATCCTTCACGGTGACCTCATCACCGGGCTTGACCTGATAAGAGGGTATGTCGACCTTCTTGCCGTTCACCCGAAAGTGGCCGTGGTTGACCAGTTGACGGGCTTGGGGCCGGGTGGCAGTGAGGCCAGAACGCCAAACGACGTTGTCGAGACGCTGTTCCAGTAGTTGGAGAAGGGCGTCACCGGTGACTCCCTGACGACGGTCGGCTTCCTTGTAGTAGCGACGAAACTGCTTCTCGAGCACACCGTACATGGTGCGCAGTTTCTGCTTCTCGCGAAGCTGAACCAGATAGTCGCTCTCACGGATGCGGCCGCGGCCGTGCTCACCCGGTGGATAGGGACGACGCTCCACGGGGCAGCGCTTCGACTGACAGAGCGGGGTGCGTGCCCGACGGCACGGTTTGTGACGGGGGCCTGTGTAACGAGCCATCAGTGCCTCACCCTCTCCTGCGTTTCTTGGGGCGACATCCGTTGTGGGGCAGTGGTGTCACGTCTTTCACCCAGGTGATCTCCAAACCCATGTTCTGCAATGTGCGCACCGCGGTGTCACGACCGGACCCGGTTCCGCTGATGATCACGTCGAGTTTGCGAATGCCATGCTCACCTGCCCGGCGGGCAGCCTCCTCGGCAGCGACCTGGGCGGCGTAGGGCGTCGACTTTCGGGAGCCCTTGAAACCAACCGAGCCACCAGAGGTCCAGGCCACCGTGGCCCCGTTCTGGTCGGTTATGTTGATGATCGTGTTGTTGAAACTGGCCTTGATGTGAGCCTGACCATGCGAGATGTTCTTACGCTCGCGGCGACGGACTCGTTTCTTGCCTTGCTGGGTAGTCACCGATGACTCCTAATTATTTCGTGACCTTCTTCTTGCCGGCAATCGCAACCCGACGACCCTTACGGGTGCGGGCGTTGGTATGTGTCCTCTGACCACGGAGGGGCAGGCCGCGACTGTGCCGGATGCCCTGATAACTGCCGATTTCGATTTTTCTCTTGATGTTCTGCTGAACTTCTCGTCTCAGGTCACCTTCGACCTGATAGTTGTCCTCGATGAAACGCCGGACCTTGGAGACCTCATCATCGGTCATCGACCGGACGCGTGTGTCGGGGTCGACGCCTGTCTCGGCGCAAATCTGCTGGCTTCGGGTCAGACCGATGCCATAGATGTAGGTCAGCGAGATCTCGAGTCGCTTGTCACGCGGAATGTCAACACCTGATATACGAGCCAACTTTTAGCCCTGCCTTTGCTTGTGACGGGGGTTGCTGCAAATCACCCAGACGCGGCCACGACGCCGAATGATCCGGCACTTCTCACACATTTTCTTGGTTGAAGGTCTTACCTTCATCTCTAACTCCAAGTCTCAGACCCGCGCCCGCGGCTTGCTCTCCAAACCATCGGTACGAGCGCGAACGCTGCCAGGCCACCGCCATGCGCAACCGAGCCATCGTTGTGAGTGGTTGCGGGCGACGATGCCCTGATCGAACCTCTCTCCGTCGACATAAAGAGCGACGAAGACCCCCTTGATGCTAGCGATGGGCCCGTGCCTCCTCAAATCCCACCGCAACGGGCTGGTCGCCGATGGTGAATACCTGCGGACCGTCTGGGGTGATGGCCACGGTGTGCTCCCAATGAGCGGAGAGACTCCCGTCATTGGTGCGTACGGTCCACCCATCCGCATCGACTTTGGTGTTACGTCTCCCGGCGTTGAACATCGGCTCGATACAGAGCGCCATACCGGTTTTGAGCTTCAAACCCTTGCCGGGGGTCCCGTAGTTGGGGACCTGGGGCTCTTCGTGCATCTGCCGACCGATCCCATGCCCCACATATTCTTCGACGACGCCGTAGCCATGGGCCTCGCCCACCGCATGAACAGCCGCGCCGATGTCCCCGAGACGACCGCCCTTGCGAACCTCACGGAGTCCAGCCCATAGAGCGTCCTCGGTCGTTTCCATCAGCTGACGCGCTTCAGACGTCACCTGACCGATGCCGACGGTGAAAGCGGCATCCCCGTGGAAACCCTCGAAAATGGCGCCCGCATCGACCGAGAGGATGTCGCCTTCGCGGAGCTTGTACTCAGAAGGGATACCGTGGACGATCACGTCGTTTGGCGATAGACAGAGGGACGCCGGGTAGGTGCCTTGATAACCGAGGAATGAAGCAGTGCAATCGTGGTCGGCGATCACTTTGGCGCCAATCACGTCGAGTTCTACGAGCGAGACGCCGGGCCGTGCTGCCTCGCGCACCGCTGCGAGGACCGCGGCCACTGCCGCGCCCGCTCTCGCCATCTTGGCGAACTCGCGACGGCTTTTGATCGTGATCATGCCGGTGCGACCCGAGAGTCGCTGGCATTGAGGACATCGACGATGCGGTCGGTGACCTCGTCCATCTCCCCCAGACCGTTGACACTCACTGTCACACCACGGGCGTCATAGATGTCGAGGAGGGGCTGAGTCTGATCCAGGTAGACCTTGAATCGATTGCGAATCGTCTCCGAGGTGTCGTCGACCCGGCCCCTGGAGAGCATTCGCTCGACGAGCTCGGTCTCGTCGACCTCGAAGACGACGACCCTGTCGAGTCCGTCCTCGCCGATCAGATCGTCGAGGGACCTGACCTGAACAACGGTGCGAGGAAAGCCGTCGAGGATGTAACCACCGGCCGCGTCGGGCTCGGCGATTCGCTGTGCGAGCATCGCGACCGTGATCTCGTCGGGCACGTAGTCCCCCGCCGCCATGATGG
>JAZFTN010000249.1:0-4364 GCA_036446715.1 Acidimicrobiia bacterium
ACTGATGGCTCGACTCGAGCCCGAGGGGATCGAAGAGGTGATCGTGGCGACCAACCCGACTATCGAGGGTGACGCCACGGCCATGTACATCGCCCGCGAGTTCAAACCGCATGGGGTGAAGGTCACCCGGCTGGCTTCGGGCCTGCCTGTCGGTGGCGACCTCGACTACGCCGACGAACTAACCCTCGGCCGGGCCCTGATTGGCCGCTCCGAACTCTGAGCTGAGACGCCACGGCGCGTCGTAAATGGGCTGTTGTGTGTCAGGAAAGCGGGTAGCCGCGACAAATACCCCATTCAATCCGACACGCGACCGCCGTGTCTGCGTAGCCTGCGTCAACCCCAATGGGGAGAGTGGATCACCACCGGACGGAGGAGGAGTATGAACAAGCTGCAATACACCAAACTGATGGAGCGCCGACAGTTCCTCAAGATGGCATCTATGGGAGCGCTCGGCGCTGCCGCCCTCGCTGCCTGTAGCAGTGGGGACGCCGATCTCGACGACGCAGCCGCCGACGACAGCCTTCCCGAACTGGAATGGGACCTGGCCACCAGTTGGCCAATTTCCCTCGACACCATCTATGGCGGTGCACAGAGGTTCGCCGATCGGGTCGCTGCTTTGAGTGGTGGAAAGTTCATGGTGACGGCTCAGCCCGGTGGCGAAGTAGTGCCGGCTTTGGAGATCCTCCAGAATGTCGAGACCGACAGCATCGACTTCGGGCATACCGCTTCGTACTACTACACGGGTCTGGACCCGGCCACGGCCTTCGGCACTGCCTTGCCTTTCGGCCTCACGGCCCGGCAGCAGAACGCGTGGCTGTATGAAGGTGGCGGTCTTGACATGATGCAGGACTTCTATGCGGACAAGTTCAACGCCATTCAGTTCCCTGCGGGGAACACCGGGGTTCAGATGGGTGGCTGGTTCAACAAGGAGATCAAGTCGACCGCAGACCTCGAGGGTCTCGTCATGCGCATTCCCGGCCTCGGCGGCCAGGTGCTGTCCAAGCTCGGTGTCACCGTGCAGGTGCTGCCGGGTGGGGAAATCTTCCAGGCACTGCAGACCGGTGCCATAGATGCCACCGAGTGGGTTGGGCCTTATGACGACACCGTGATGGGGTTCCACACGGTGACCCAGTTCTACTACCACCCGGGTTGGTGGGAGCCAGGACCGTCGCTGGAAGTGATGATTCCACTGCCGAAGTGGGACGCTTTGCCAGAGATCTACCAGGAGATCATCAAAACTGCGGCGTATGAGGCCAACAGCACGATGATGGCCCTTTACGACGTCAGAAATCCGATCGCTCTGCAAGAGGAGATCATCGACAATCCCGATATCACGATTCTTCCGTTCCCGGATGACGTGATGGCGGCTTCTGAGGAAGCCTCGTTCGAGATCTTCGACGAGAGTGCGGCTGCGAGTGCCGATTTCGCCTCGATTTTCGAGGAATGGAAGAAGTTCCGGACGAGTATCCAGGCATGGCACGGTCTGGCGGAAGCCTCGTATCTCGAGTACGTGGGTAGAGCCTGAGAACGGAGCCAACGACGATCGAAAGGGCCCCGCTGCGGCGGGGCCCTTTCTGGTTAGAGCGCGATCAGTTGGATCAAGGCGCTGACATCGTCATCGCCGAAGAACTTGTCGACCAGCCATGTGACCGTTTCCGGCACAAGCATCACGACGACCAGTCCGGCGCTCTGTAGCGCCATAAACGGCAAAGCTCCCCTATGGATGTCGGCGGTCGTCACCTCTGGCGGCGCCACGGATTGGAGATAGAAGAGAGAGAATCCCACCGGCGGCGAGATGAACGCGATGTTGAGGTTGATGGCCATCATCACCGCGAACCACACCATGAGCGGCCCGGTGAGGCCCAGGGCTATCGCCGCGGGAACGAAGAGAGGCATCACGATGAAGGAGATCTCGAGAAACTCGAGATTGATCCCGAGCAGAAACACGATGATGTTGGCTGCGATGATGAATCCCCATTTTTCGCCCGGGATCGCCGTCAGCCAGTTGGTGATGAGATCCTGACCGTTCAGGAGGTTGAAGACCATGGCGAAGAAGGTGGAGGCGAAGAGGATCTGGAGAACGAGACCCGTGATGTTGGCAGTGGCTCGCGCTGCTTCCAGCAGCGTCTTCCAGGCGAAGGTCCGGTAGAACACCGATAGGAGCACCGCCCCCATGGCCCCCACCGCCCCGGCCTCGGACGCGGTGGCGATGCCGGCGAAGATCGACCCCAACACCGCGAAGATCAGGAACATTGGAGGGACGACGACCTTCAGCGCCTGGAGTGCCAGTGTTTTTGCCGGCATGTCACGCTCAGACTTGGGGATGGCCGGCGCCGTACCCGGTTTCGCGTATGCGATCACCACCGAGTAGATAGCGAAGATTGCGGCCAGCATGACGCCCGGGATCAAGGCACCGGCAAACAGCTCACCCACGGAAACCGGGATGAACTGGGCAAGGATGATCAGAACCAGGCTGGGTGGGATCAGTTGGGCGAGCGTCCCTGACCCGATGATCACTCCTGAAGCGAGCTTCGGGTCGTAGCCGTATTTCATCATCACGGGCAGGGACAGAAGACCCATCACGATGACTGTGGCTGCGACGACACCAGTTGCGGCCGCGAGCAAGGTGCCGACAATCACCACCGCTACCGCCAGCCCACCCTCCAAAGGTCCCATCAAGAACCCAATGGTGGTCAGCAACCGCTCCGCCAAACCGGACTTCTCGAAAACGGCCCCCATGAACACGAAGAACGGGATCGCCAGAAAGGTGAAGTTGGAAACAGAGTTTGCAAACCATTGGGTGAACAGAACGTTGAGTTGTCTGAAGGAGAGATCGCCGAAGATCACGCCAAGCAAGAAGAAGACCACAGCCGTGCCGGCAAAAGAGAAGGCGACCGGGTAACCGCTGAGAATGATCACCATGAAGACGGCGAACATGATGATCGCAAGAATTTCGAGACTCATTCGACCTTGACCGGCTGTTCGTGGGCACCTTCGAGCGCTACCAGGTGCGCGCGGTCAGTGATCACCGCATAGAGCTTGATCTGCTCGGCAACTGCCTGAATGAGTAGGAGCAGGAAGGAAATCGCCAGGAGCATCTTTATCGGGCCGCGAGGCAGTCCGTCGGCATCAGGGGATTGTTCCCACCTCGTCCAAGACTTGATCCCTTGTGGGAAGGCAACGAATATGCCGATCAGGGCGAAAGGGATAAGACCGATCCAGTGTCCGGCAAAGTCGATCCACGCTTTGCGTTTTGGCCCCTGATTGGCAAACCAGAAGTCGACCCGAACGTTGATCTGGTGCTTGAGGATGTAGGGGAATCCCAAGAGAAAGATCCCCGAGTACATGTACCACTGAAGCTCGATGATGGTGTTTGTGGTGAGTCTCGTGCTGGTGGCCTGGCCGATATAGCGCAAGACCACGTTGACAAAGCCGACGGTCACGGTCGGGATGACTATCCACGCGGCGAGCTTGCCGGTGAACTCGGCGAATCGGTCGGCCCAGCGCTGGTAGGCAAGAAAGAGTCCAAAGAACAATCCTGCTTCCCTGCGCGTGCCTTCCGCCGTCGTGGCCTACCTCCTCGAATAAGCGGCACCCTAACCACGGCGACGAACGCCGGTCTCGTGTTTCACCCTTAATCTGCGCTAATGGGTCCGGTGCACATGGTCTGGGATTGGAACGGCACTCTTCTCGACGATCTGCCGGTTGTGATTGCGGCTGCCAACGCCTCCATGGCCATGTTTGGGGTCGGACCCATTGATGAGGACGGCTATCGCGACCACTTCACCAGGCCAGTTCGAGCTTTCTACGACTCATTGTTCGGGCGACCGGTCAACGACGCCGAGTGGGAGGGTCTCAACGACCGCTTTCATGACGAGTACTTCGCGCTCGCCGACACTGCCACCCTCACTCCCGACACTCTCGAAGCCCTGTCTGCTGTCGAAGATAGAGGTTGGCGCCAGTCCCTTCTTTCGATGTCACCTCAAGGCTGGCTGGAGCGGATTGTTGGGGCACGCGGCGTCGCCGGGCGATTCACTCTGATTGATGGGTTGAGAGGGGAGACGGGTGGTCTCAAGGCGCAGCACATGGCGGAACACGTCGAGGCTCTTGGTGTCGACCCGGCGAGAACTGTCGTGGTGGGCGATACTCCGGACGACGCCATGGCGGCACGGCACGTGGGAGCCCACGTGGTGCTCTACGACGGGGGGAGTCATCATCTCCCGCATCTCGAAGTGACTGGCGCCCCGGTGGCCCACTCACTGCTTGAGGCGGTGGAGATCGCGGCGAGTCTCTAAGCACGCTTCAGTCGATTGTCAGACTCGAAATCGCCCGAAGGCGCGCTAGATCGTGGTGGGCGTCCATGT
>JAZFTN010000250.1:0-5973 GCA_036446715.1 Acidimicrobiia bacterium
CCAAGAGTTGGGACGGCGTGGTCGGCGCCGAGAACATCACTCTTGACATCGCCGACGGTGACCTCGTGGCTTTCCTCGGCCCTTCCGGGTGCGGGAAGACGACGACGCTGCTGATGGTGGCCGGGATCTACAAGCCCACCGACGGAACCATCTCCTTCGATGGGCGGGTTGTCAACGAGGTCGCCCCCAAAGATCGTGGCATCGGAATGGTGTTCCAGAGTTACGCCCTCTATCCGCACATGACTGTGTTTGGGAACATCAGCTATCCGCTGAGACTCCAGAAACTGGACAAAGGCGATATCAAACAGAGGGTGCAGAAGGTTGCCGACATGATGGGTATCGGGGATCTGTT
Source organism: Acidimicrobiia bacterium (assembly GCA_036446715.1). Taxonomy (GTDB): domain Bacteria; phylum Actinomycetota; class Acidimicrobiia; order Spongiisociales; family ZC4RG35; genus SZUA-217. The sequence goes on from JAZFTN010000250.1 coordinate 353, forward strand.
GGACCGCAAGATCGCTCAGCTCTCCGGCGGGCAGCAACAGCGTGTCTCCCTCGGGCGCGCCTTGGTGAAGGAGCCGCAGCTTCTCCTGTTCGACGAGCCACTCTCGAATCTCGACGCCCGTCTCCGGTTGACAATGCGTGGAGAGATCAAACGACTCCAGAAAGATCTGGGCATCACCTCCATCTACGTGACCCATGATCAGGTCGAGGCCATGACAATGGCCGACAAGATCGCGGTGATGTCGAAAGGTGTTCTCCAGGCATATGACGTCCCCGGAGCTCTCTACGACCGCCCCAAGACGTTGTTTGTCGCGGGATTCGTGGGCAACCCACCCATGAACTTCTTCGATGTCGAGATCACGCGCACCAACGGAGAATTCCGGGCAAGGAGCGAGGCGATCGACCTCATCCTCCCACGCGATCGAGCAGAGAAGGCGTCAACCGTCAAGGGAAAGGTCACCATGGGACTACGGCCAGAGGATGTGGACCTCGTCGCCGACTCGTCTCCGGCCACGGCAGGCCTCACCCTCATAGGGGTGGCAGATGTCGTCGAGCCACTGGGACGGGAGGACCTGGTGGGGGTGAACGTCGGCGGCGTCGAGATGCGTGTGCTGGTCGACAAGACCAGTGGGGTCGCGATCGGTGACAACATCGAACTCACCATTGACACCACCAAGATCCAGCTATTCGATCCGAAGACCGAGCAGTCACTTCTCTGGGCCTGAGGACACACACGGGGATGTCCGGTACCGCTCTACTCCACACACGTCACTGAACAATGTCCTACCAGCCTCCTGAGTGGCCGCAGATAATCGCCCACCGCGGAGACTCCGGCCGTGCCCCTGAAAACACCCGGCTTGCCATCGAGAGGGCGATCGAACTCGGCGTCGACATGGTGGAGATCGATGTCCGAATGACGAAAGACGGAGTGCCGGTCCTCTTACACTTTGAGCGGCTCGAGCACACGACGACAGGAAACGGCCTTTTGGCGGATCACACCTGGGAGGAGATCCAACGGCTCGACGCCGGCGCATGGAAAGGCTCGCAGTTCGCAGGCGAGCGGGTCCCGTCGCTGGAGGAGGTGCTCGACCTGACCAGAGGAAGCGTGCCGTTGAATCTCGATTTCCAGATTTCTGATGCGGTCGCTCCGGGTATCGAAGCGGTGCGCGAGGCAGGGTTGACCGACGACGTGGTGGTCAGCGGATGCCAGGTCGAGTGTTTTGAGATCATGGCGGAAGCGACTAACGAGATGACCACGATCCTCAACCTCGATGACCTCCCTCCGGGGATCGACCTGGGCGAGGCCGGGGCAGTCGCGTACCGCAGCATCGGCAAGGCGTTGGCGTTGGGAGCTGCCGGCATCAACCTGCACTACAAGCTTGTCGACGCTGCGCTGGTCGCCCAGGCCCGAGAAGTGGGATTGGGTGTGTGGGTCTTCGTCATCGACGACGAGAAAGACTTCGCACAGTTGATCGACATTGGCGTTACTTCGGTGACCACCAACTGGCCGGCACGCATGCTTGCGCTGGTGGGGGATCGGACCTCGCCAGGGACCGGGCGGAGCAAAGCATGAACTGGATGAAGACACTTGCGGACTGTTTCCTCGAGGTTGGCACCCAATACCCCGGCGAGCCCCGCATGCTGGTCTCCGACATCGACGGCACCATCATCGATATGCGGTACCTGGTGCTCTCCGTACTCCAGTCCTACGACGAGGAACGGGGAACGGCATACTTCACGCGGTTGCGACCGTCTGATGTGACCGTGCACGAGAATCAGATCGAGCAGCTTCTGGAACGGCTCGCGGTACCGGCCTCGGAGCGTTCTGCGGTGGTCGATTGGTACCTCGAACGCCGTTGGCAGGAAGACACCATCATCGCCACACACCGCCCCTTCCCTGGGGTCTTCCCCATGATCCGATGGTTCCAGCTTCAGCCCAACACGTCGGTGGGACTTCTCTCCGGAAGGCCGGAGAAGCTGAGAGAAGTGACGTTGCAATCCCTGAACCGGCTTGGCGACACCCATCGAGTGCAGTTCAGCGATGAGCTCCTCATCATGAACCCCGGCGAGTGGGACAAGGACGTCGAGGCAATCAAGATCGCCGGGCTGCAGCGTTTCCAAGACCAGGGTTATCACGTGTTCGCCATGATCGACAACGAGCCCTCCGTGCTCGAGGCGCTGGCACCCATGGCCGAGGGAACCGGGATGCTCCTCCTTCATGCCGACACGATCTTCGAGTCGGGACCAACCTCCATCCCCAGGGGCACGGCCCGAGGAAACAACTATGGCCTGACGGACCTGGTTGCCAGTGAGGAGGCGCTGCCGCCAAATGTGCAACTCGTGTGGCACGGGGTAAACGATGAGGACAATCTGCGCCAGTTCTTCGCCTCCGACGTGCTCTGGGCCGAATTCGACATACGTCAGAACTCCGCCGGCGAGTTCATCTGCCGCCACGATTCTTTTGAGGTCACTCCGGCTCTCCCCGACGAGGTATGGCTGTATTTTGACCGGGTGGTGCGCGAGATTTTCAAACACAACAGGGCAATCAAGCTCGACCTCAAAGGAGGTAACGATGTCCTGGACCACGTGCTGGAGATCGTCATCGATGAAGGATTCACCGAGGACCGGCTCTGGTTCAACGGTGACATCGAAACGACCCGAGAGGAGGGATTCCGGCGCATCCGGGCCGAGCATCCGGACGCCATCGTGCAATGCCCCATCGCCTGGCTGTCTCCTTTGATCGCCGCCGCGCCTGCCGAGGCGCGCAAGACGCTGGAAATGCTGACCTCCTGGGGTATAAGTCGGTTCTCAGTCGATTGGGAGCATCACCTGGCGCATGAGATGTTCGACGAGTTGGTCCATTGGGGCTACGAGGTCAATTTCTACAGCGTGCCAGATCTCGAGACGTTCCTCCAGGCGGTCTTGCTCCTACCGAGTTCCGTCACATCAGACTTCAACTTTCCGCAATGGCATCGTTATGGCCATGGCTCGGGGAAGGAGGGTCGCCGTATCGCGTATGCCATAGACACTGAGGAAAAGGGCTAGCGGCGATCGGCCATGTTCGCTCCACCGTGACCAAGGTTCTCACGACAACCATCGGGTCTTTCCCCAAACCGGACTACGTGCCGGTGCGAGACTGGTTCCAGGCGCCGTATTCGGTCACCTTCGACGCCTTCTACTTCGACAGCCGGAACCTGGAGACCCAGTTCGCGTTGGCAACACAGGCAGCAGTGACGGCCCAGATTGACGCCGGGGTCGACATTCCCACCGATGGCGAGATGCGCAGGGAGCACTACATCTTCTATCACTTACGTCACTTGAACGGAGTGGACTTCGAGCACCTCCAGCGCCGTGAGATCCGGACCGGAGCGTGGGAACGTGAAGTGCCAACCATCATCGACCGCATCCGCCCCAAAGACAGGTTCCTTCCCTACGACTACCAGATCGCGCAATCGTACTCTTCGCAACCGATCAAGATCACCGTCCCCGGGCCGATGACCATCGCCGACACGGTGGCCGACGAGCATTATGGCGATCCGCGGGAGCTCAATCGCGACCTGGCTGACGCCCTCAATGTTGAGATCCGGGCGCTGGTCGCGGCGGGGTGCCGCCACATCCAGGTGGACGAGCCGGTATTCGCGCGCAAGACCGAGGAAGCCTTGGCCTTCGGGATCGAGGACGTCGAACATTGTTTCGCAGGCGTGCCGGCAGAGGTGCAACGGGTTGTTCACCTCTGTTGTGGGTACCCGCGCCACGTCGATCAACCGGACGAGGACGTTCTCAAAGCCGACCCCGATGCCTACTTCGAGCTCGCCGGGACCCTCGATCAGGCGGCGGTTGACGCCGTCTCGATAGAGGATGCCCACCGCCCTGCCGATCTTCGTCTGTTGGAGCTGTTCGAGCAGAAGACCGTCATCCTTGGCCTGATCGCCATCGCCAAGACTGCTGTCGAGCCGGCTGAGGAGATACGCAACCGCCTCCATGAAGCGCTTTCGCACATCGATAGCGAACGCCTCATCGCCGGCCCCGATTGCGGACTCGGGATGTTGGACCTGGCAACCGCGACATCAAAGCTCGCCAACCTGACTGCTGCCGCCAACTCCCTCGATTAACGGGGCCTCAGTACCGCGTCATGGGGAGCTCTCCACGAACCGGATAGGCAGACCAACAGGCGTTCGTTGTGTCAGATCATCGAACCGCACCACCACACCACTCCCTGGTGAACTGAAGGCGCCATGGACCGAAATGTAGATTCGATCATCATCACCGATCAGCAGCGCAGTCGGAAACGGCAAACCCTCCACCAAAACCCGGCCTGCGACCCAGCCATCGCCCTCCGGCTCGAGACGGATCAACCGCCCTGTCGTGCCACGATACAGATCACCCGTCTCTGAGGCTTCTTGGAACTCGAGCACGTACAACCGACCCAACGTGTCAAACGCCAAGTCGATTGGAGTCGTCAGGTTTTCGGCCGCTACGTCGGATGAGCCATTCGGGTAGATCCGCAGCACCGCACCATCGCCCTCTGCGTGGGGCAGCTCACTGAATGAGGTCACATAGACCAGAGCGTCCGGTCCTCGGGCGATACCGGTCAGTACCTCGTGCCCTGGCACATCGGACAAGACCTCTACATCACCATCGAGTTGCACCGCCAGAACATGACCGGTTGCCCCATCTGTGACGAGGACACGCTCATTTGGAGGATCCGGGATCATTGCAAACGGATTGGAGATGATGTTGACTTCGTCCAAGTAATCAGGTTGCGCCGTTTCGGTCGCAAAGGCCAGGAGGTCGGCCATAACGTCTGGAGGGGTGGCGGGGTCGCTGATCCTCAGGAGTTTCCGGGAGAGGTCGCCCTGGCCCTCGCCGGTGAGCAGATAGAGCTCTCCGTCGATCTCCACCACATCGGCAGGTCCTGTTGTAACGCCGGTGACGTTGTAAAGGACGTACGGAAGCTGCTCAATGACTCGCTCGCGGGCTCCGTCTGTGTCCACGCAACTGACCGATCCCGTTTCGGCCAGATTCGCCGTCGGGCCTTCCCTCACCTCCTGACCCTCAGCCAGTCGACCCGCCTCGGCCACGCACAGAGTTCCGTCAGCCAGCACCCAGAGACCCCGAGGTTCATTCAAGCCATCCAGAACGACCTCGTATCCCGAGTCACCAGATCCGCAGGCGGCCACCACGACCAGCGTCGCCAGAGCCCAGCTGATACTCCGAGTCCGCATCTAAAGCGGACGAAGGAAGTCCGCCTGAATGCCGGCCAGGAATGCCGCCTCGCTCACGCTGAACGCGAAACTCCACCGAGCCGTCTCGTTTGAGTCCGCGACGTCGTTGGGCAGTTCATCAAATGAGTCGGGGTAAGCCACATCCGGGGGGTAACCCATATCCACGACGACCAAGCGCTCCTTCGGGGCATGCGATGCCATACACCAAACCCTAGCCGCCGGTTCCGATCACTCTCCAGATGGACCAGCCGGCAAGATGAGCTTTCGGCCGATGAGAATGGCCTCACGCTCCAAACGCGAAGAGGCCCCGAGGGAGCGGTGGCCGAAGCCATCACCCTCTCGGGGCTTTTCGACCCGTCTGGTGCTCCAGCCCTAGAGCCGGTCCACCAGTCGGATA
>JAZFTN010000251.1:0-3906 GCA_036446715.1 Acidimicrobiia bacterium
GGATAAGCTTTGGCTAGCTGATTGAGTGCTCCTCGATGGGGGTTCCCGCGGCTGCCCGGTGGGCTGGGTGACTGAAGGAGGAACGAGGATGACTCGAAGACAGGTCGGTCTGGTGGTTGGCAAGGATTTCAAACCACCTGCTGGGGGAAAACACCGGGACTGGTGCTATCTGGTTGTCGACATCTCCGATGGCGAGCTGGTTTCGGTTCGGGTTGACAGAAGCCAGGTCGATAAGGCGGTGTTGGGTGACCGGGTTGTGTTCAGACAACCACGTCGGTCTGACAAACCGGTGCACTGGGTGAGACGTCTCTGACCGGGTCGTTCTACCAAGAGAACACCGGAGACCGGGGATGGCCTCCGGTGTTCGTCGTCAATACCGTGTCAGGCTGCGGCTCTGCCAGGTCCTAGAAGCGGACAGAGAAAGAAGGTGTCTCCTTCGGACAAGCCCGGCGTCCCGTCAGTGTCCCGATACCAACGGCCACCGAAGTAGTCCGTGTCACCAGGACCGGAATAGGTCTGTAAGTCGGCTCCCGGCTCTACGGTCGCCTCCAGTAGCTGCCAGTTGTCCTGCCCGTTGAAGGGAAGGTCAGCCACCACGATCGAGTCATAGAAGAGATCCTGGCTCTCCACATAGATAATCGGCCCATTGCCCCTGCCTGTGGTTCGTGCCAAGGCGGGAATTGCCAGCGCTGCCACCAACATTCCGACTATCGCCAATAAAAGGATGCTTCTGCGCATTTTGTCCTCCATCTCGAGTTTCCGGCACCTTGCCGGCTTGTGAGTCACCATCGCGACTGGAAAGAAACCGCCGCGTAACAGGCTCTGAACAAACGATGAACACCGACCTGGACCTAGAGTCGGCGACCGTGATGAGCCTTTCGGTTACTGGATGGGAGTCGCTCTTCTCTGAAGATGCCGGACGGTCGCTGATCGAGATGATTGCGGTATACGGAGCAGTGGTGACCGTGTTTGTGGCTCCGGTTACCAGCATGGCTGCCTGGTTGAAGGGGCACCGGTGGGCTGGCGTCATCGGATGGCTGGGCTGGGTGCTTGCCATGCTGGTGTCGTTCTTCCCGATTCGTCTCCTGGAAGATCAGCCGGCCGCGGACTGGCTGGTCCAGAACTTTGGCTCAGTGGGGACCTATGCCGCATTCACGGCTGTGGGTTTCCTGGTCATTTCGCTGATAGCGGCCGTCCGGCTGGCGAGACCCTCGTCGTGGTGGGCCCAGCGCCGCTATCGAAGTGAGAAGTATGAGAGGGCCGTTGAGCGTCACGGTCGGGCGAGGATCAAAGCCCGCTGAACGAGATGTCATCAGATAACTACGGTGACAGCGATGAGAAAGCCGGATCTCCTTCACTTCACGGCCTCGGAAGAGGCCAATCGCCTCCTGGCCACCGACAGGCTCGCCCTGCTCATAGGGATGCTTCTAGACCAGCAGTTTCCGATGGAGCGTGCTTTCTATGGACCACAGATGCTCAAGGATCGTCTCGGTGAGGATCTCGACGCCGGGCGGATCGCCTCGTGGGATCCGGATGCAATGGAGGCCGTGTTCCGTGGCCCTCCCGCCATTCATCGGTACCCCGCTTCGATGGGAAAGCGCACCCAGGAGCTCTGTCTGGTGATCGTCGAGGAATACGACGGCGTGGCCGAGAACGTGTGGGACACCGCCGAGGATGGCGCTGACCTTCTCACGAGGCTCGAGGCGCTCCCGGGGTTTGGCGCCGCGAAATCGCGAATCTTCGTCGGAGTCCTGGGCAAGCGTGTGGGCGTGCGACCGATCGGCTGGGAGGACAAGGCAGCCGACTGGCCCAGCATTGCTGATGTCGCGACCTTCGATGACGTCGCTGTCCTTCGTGAGGAGAAGCGAGCGATGAAAGCTGCGCGCAAGAGCTGAAGTCCTCAACCAATGGTCGATTCCTGCCGATAGCCAGCGCACAGGGAGGGGCGAGACAAATTGGAAGGACAGATGCATCTCTCGGGCGAACTCACTGATTGGAGCATCAACGACCTGCTTCAGATCATGCAGGTCACCAAGAAGACCGGGTCGCTCGACATCGAGGGCGATCGTCGCGGTCGTATCCATTTTCACGATGGGGCTGTGACCGGCGCTGAGCTGATCGGTGCCGAGGGGAGTCTGATAGGTGACGATCGCAGTGGAGTCGCCGACATCCTCTTCGTTCTCTCAACTCTGGATTCCGGATCGTTTTCTGTTGGGGCCGCCGATGGGCCCGATACTTCGGGTTGGGAAGTTGAGGACGTCCTTGCCGATGTCGATGCTCTGAATTCACTCGAAGGTGATTTGGTCGCCGCAGGGTTGTTCGAGTCCAGTGGTGTCCGACTCGTGGCCGATATCGATGAGTCGATCACGGTCACTTCGGACGACTGGATGGTCCTGGTATCGCTGGTTCCGGCGTTCACTTTCGACGATCTCGAAACGAGAATGGGTCGTGGGGGGGCGGTTCGCGTTCTTCACACACTTCATCGAATGGGTGTGGCAGCCGCCACCGGCGACGCAGACGAGTCGGACTGGCTCGATCGGGTGGCTGATGATGTCGCGCCTACGTCCGATGATCCGATCTGGTTGGAGGAAGTCTCCGAGGAGCGGGATGCCTCGACCGGAAAGCAGGAAGGCGAAACGCCGGCATCCGAAGACGATTCAGCAGAGGAATCCTCGGAGGAGACTCTCGTGGGATTATCGGACGATTCGCCGGCCAAGGACGCGTCGGATGAAAGGGCATCGACCGAAGTGCCGGGCGTCTCGGCTCCGGCATCGACAACCCTTACCGACGGTGTGTATGACGAGATCCGACGGCTTCGGAGCAAGGTCGCCGAGAGGTAGTCGGTATCGTCGCTTGCGATGCCCGATCAAAGCCCTTGGAAGCCCGATCGACCTCTCTTCATCGGCATTGCCGGTGGTTCCGGGTCCGGGAAGACAACGATCGCCGAGGCAGTCGTTGACCGACTCGATGGCAAGGTTGCGCTCCTGCAACACGACGCCTACTACCGGCACACCCCTGAGTTGTCGTACGACGAGCGGACTCGTGTCAACTATGACCACCCGTCGTCACTCGAGTCTGAGTTGCTGGTGTCCCATCTCGAGACTCTGCGAACCGGAGTGGCGGTAGAACGTCCGCTCTATGACTTTTCCCAGCACCTCCGTGCTGAGGAAACCGTTCGGATAGAGCCTGCACCGGTCGTGGTGGTTGAAGGGATTCTGGTTCTCTCCGAGCCCGGTCTCCGATCGGAGCTCGATCTCAAGATATTCGTGGACACTGATCCCGACGTGCGCCTTGCCCGTCGTCTGGAGAGAGACATCGACGAGCGCGGAAGAGATGTCGATTCGGTGATTGCTCAGTACTTTGCCACGGTGCGGCCCATGCACATCGAGTTCGTTCAGCCATCGCGACGATACGCCGACTTGATCATCCCGGGTGGATACAACCCCGCAGCGGTGGCCACAGTGGTTGAGCTGATCCGGTCTCGTCTGAGCTGACATTCGCTCCGGCCTTACAATTGCCGCCGTGAGCAAACGAATACAAGTTGCAATTATCGGTGTGGGCGCCATGGGTGAGGCGCTTGCCTCCGGTCTGCTTTCCGCCGGCTGGGGTCCATCTGACATCAGCCTGTGTGTCCGAAGACAGGAACAGGCAGACGAGTTGTCTGACACTACGGGATGCTCCGTAACGACCGATCTCGTTGCCGCGATCGCTGGTAGGGATGTTGTTGTTGTTGCGGTGAAGCCGAGAGATGTGCCCGAAGTTCTCGAAACGCTCTCGGGGTCGGTCGCAGAGAGCCAGACCGTGATATCGCTGGCAGCGGGGGTGACCACAGAAAGCTACGAGTCACGCATTGGCGCCGTTGCGGTAGTCAGGGCGATGCCCAACACGCCCGCCCTGGTCAGGGAG
>JAZFTN010000252.1:0-6718 GCA_036446715.1 Acidimicrobiia bacterium
GGAGCGAGCCGTCTGCCAGGAGCCGGCGTCCACCAAACTGTCGTAGTCCACGACTTCGGCCGCTATGAAGCCACGCTGGAAGTCGGTATGGATCACACCTGCCGCTTCGGGAGCGGTGGCACCGGTGTGAATCGTCCAGGCACGTGTCTCCTTCTTGCGACCCGTGAGGTAGCTCTGAAGACCCAGCACGCGATACGCCATCCGGATCACAGCGTTCAGACCGGGCTCGTCCTGGCCAACCGACGCCAGCAACTCGATCCGCTCTTCGAGCGTCAGCTCGGTCAGCTCGGCCTCTATCTGGGCGTCCAGGAACAGGGCCTCGGCCGGTGACACGACGGCAGCGAGATCCGACATGCGATCGGGCGACGCGAGCAGGCTCTCGTCGGAATTGAAGACATAGATCACGGGCTTGACCGTGAGAAGATGCAGATCGGCGAACTCGGTCTGACGACTCATCAGAGCAGCGCTGCGGCTCACCATCTCCCCGGTTGCAACGACAGCGCGAAGGGTCTGAAGGAGATCAACCCGGGATTGAAGCGTCCTGTCGATGGTTGCTTCTTTCTCCAGGCGGGGCAGACGCCTGTCAATCGTTTCCAGGTCTGCAATCGCCAACTCCACCTCGACGGTCTCGATGTCCCTTCGCGGATCGAAATCGTCATCGACGTGGGCGACGCTGGAGGACCCAAAGGCGCGCACAACGTGACAGATCGCATCTACGTCCCGGATATTGCCAAGGAACTGGTTGCCCAGACCCTCACCCTCGCTCGCCCCCTTCACCAGACCGGCGATGTCGACGAAAGTGACTGTGGCCGGTCTGATCTTCTTCGACCCGAAAATCTCCGCCAGGATCTCGAGACGTCCATCGGGGATAGGGACGACTCCGGTATTGGGATCGATGGTCGCAAACGGATAGTTGGCGACGAGGACCCCGGCATTGGTCAATGCGTTGAACAGAGTGGACTTGCCAACATTCGGCAAACCGACGATTCCGATGGAAAGACTCATCGGCGACCGAGGTTAGGAAGCGCTCCGGGCTAGCTGGCTAGCGTGACTTCGATGAAGCGCATCACCGTCATCGGCGCGGGGTCGTGGGGAACCACGGTGGCTTCTCTTGCAGCGAGATCTGTTTCCACCACACTCTGGGCGCGTCGCAGTGAGCTCGCCTCGGCAATCAACGAGACGAGAGAGAACAACGACTACCTCCCCGGCCACCGACTGCCTGAGCTCCTCGAAGCGACATCCGAACTGGAGACAGCCGTCCGGGACGCCGACGCCGTAGTGATCGCCGTCCCATCGCATGGGTTTAGGGCCGTCTTCAAAGTGGCGGCGACGGCCATCCGCTCCGGCACCCCGATTGTGTCCCTGACAAAAGGCATCGAACAAGACACGCTGGCGACCATGACGGAAATCGTGGCTGCCGAGGCTCCAGACCACGACTCATCGCGGGTGGGTGTTCTCACCGGCCCCAACCTCGCGTCCGAAGTCATCGAAGCGCAGCCGACCGCGACAGTCATCGCAATGCGAGATGCCGACGCGGCACGCTCCATCCAGGATGTCCTCATGGGACCGACCTTCCGTGTCTATACCAACGACGACGTGGTGGGCTGCGAGCTGGGAGGCGCTCTAAAGAACGTGATGGCCATCGCCGCCGGGATGTCGGATGGCCTGGGATTCGGCGATAACTCCCGGGCCACCCTGATCACGAGAGCCCTGGCCGAGTTGACACGTCTCGGGGTGGCGCTGGGTGGAAGACCGGCGACCTTTGCCGGGCTCGCCGGCATGGGTGACCTGATAGCAACCTGTAGTTCCGCCCGCAGTCGAAACCACCGTGTCGGAGTAGGGCTTGCAGAGGGGAAGAGCCTCGATGAGGTCGTCGCCGAGATGAGAATGGTTGCCGAGGGAATCAAGACAACGAAGAGCGTCCTCGGTCTCGCTGCTCGTGCCGGCATCGAGATGCCTATTGCCGAACATGTTGGGCAGGTGCTGGACGAGGGTCTTCATCCGAGGGATGCCGTCCTCAGTTTGATGACCCGCGAAGCAAAGTCCGAGCACTCATGAGCGAGAAGACACGCATACGCAGACTTCCCGAGCGTGGAGTCGAAGATCGCGAGAGAATCAACGAGATCCTCGATGAAGGTCTCGTTTGTCACGCTGCATATGTCATCGAGGACCGCCCGGTGGTGATCCCTACGTTGTACGTGCGGAGCGGTGACCGATTACTGCTCCACGGTTCTGCCACCTCCGGTCTGGTCAAGGCAGTCAAGGGTGGCTTGCCTCTGAGCGTCGGAGTGACCCACATAGACGGGCTGGTGGTGGCGCGGAGCGGATTCCACTCGTCCGCCAACTATCGCAGCGTGGTTGTGCACGGACAGGGGCGTCTTCTCTCCGGCGAGGAGAAAGAGAAGGCCCTGGACGTGATCGTCGACATCCTGATCCCCGGCCGAGTCCTCGATATCCGTCGGCCGACCGCGTCTGAGATCAAACAGACCGCGGTTATCGAAATCTCCCTCGACGAGGTCTCGGCCAAGGTGCGCTCAGGGGACCCCGATGACGATCCTGCTGATCTGATGTCGGATACGTGGGCAGGTGTCGTTCCATTCACCGTCGTCGCCGGGGAAGCCGAGCCATCAGCGGACCTTCGCCACGGCATCCCGACCCCGGACTATCTCCAGCCATACAGTCGTCAGCCGTGACCCACTCCGTTGCAACCATTACCACGTAATGGTTGTTTCTATCACTGACACATGGACACGCCACGAATTCTGACAACGTCGCACGGGACCAATCGAGACGCCTTTGCACTGCTCGACTGGGGCTTGTTCGTATCACTGAGCCTGATCTGGGGCGCATCATTCCTGTTCATGGCGATTGGACTCGACGCCTTCCACCCCGGGCTGGTCACATGGCTGAGAGTCGGTTTCGGGGCGGCCGTGATGGCTCTCATCCCGAGGGCCCGCACGACCAAGATCGCCGATTCCCAAGATCGCTCCCGTGTTGGAATCCTCGGCTTTGTCTGGATCGCGCTGCCACTGACTCTTTTCCCCATCGCGCAACTGTGGATCGACTCGGCCGTCGCCGGGATGCTCAACGGCGCCACACCGATTTTCACCGCCCTGCTGGCGACCATCCTCCTCCGGGCTCTTCCCGGACGGCTCCAGATGGCGGGGCTTGCCGTTGGTTTCGTGGGAATCGTGGCGATCGCGCTGCCCTCCACAGGATCCGGTACGACGGCAGCCATCGGTGTCATCATGGTCCTCATCGCCACGGTTTGTTACGCCGTCGCGATCAACATGATCGCCCCGCTTCAACAGCGGTACGGATCGTTGCCGGTCATCGCCCGAGCCATGTGGGTCGCCGCGGCCGCGGTGACGCCATTCGGAATCTACGGACTGACACAATCGGTGTTCGCGTGGCCATCGCTGCTGGCATTGCTGGCTGTCGGGGTCCTGGGAACCGGAGTGGCCTTCGTGCTCATGGGCACTCTCTCGGGGCGTGTCGGTCCGACGCGATCCGCTTTCATCACATACGCGATTCCGGTCGTAGCCATGATCCTCGGAGTCGTGTTCCGCGACGAGATCGTTGCCCCGGTGGTCGTGATCGGTGTGGCCCTGGTAGTCGCCGGGGCCCTGCTGGCGTCACGACGGGAGGTCTAGTGGTCTGGATGCAGTTCGGAGAGCACGCATGGCGAGTTCCTTGTCGCCGAGACGATGTCGAAGCTCGCGCTCCAGCCCGCCGATCGGATAGAGATTCTGGGGAGCGCGCGGGTCTTTGTGCCTCGCCGAGGCAAAACGGGGAAGCGTGGCGCTGACACGTGTCGCTATGCGGGCGGCATCCGCAACCGGCTTGTTGGCATCCATCTCGCAGCGCACCAGTCCACCGGCCGGTCCCTGGTGATCGGCCAGCCGGAGATACCAGGAGAACCGGCTCCAGGAGGTCGTAGTGAGAAACAGCGGCGTGCGATATCCAGCCGGGAGCTGGGTCAGAACCGATGCCAGCTCCATCGGCAGATACTGAACCTTCTGGGTCTTCACGTAACCAATGGCATTGTCAAGGTCCCTGGTATGGGAAAGCGGTCCATCGACAACCACCAGTTCGGCGGTTCCGGCCTTGCGAGCAACGACCGCCTCGAGATCACCCATGCGCTGCTGGATGCCGAGCCAGAGCTCCTCGGAAGTAGTCCCCTTCGTCGCCTTTACCTCATAGGTCCCGACACCGGTCTCGATGTCGGCGGCGGGAGTCGAGGTGAAAAGTCCTCTCTCCACCTCCGCGACCTCGAGTGTGGCCTTGTCGTTGCAGCGCACGGCGCCCGCCGCATAGGTGGCCGCCAGGGCGAAACCCGGAAAGTCAGGCGGTTGATCGATCCAGAGGGTGGCGTCCACACGGCGAACACCATCAATGAAGAGAACGTCGTCGAGATGGTCCACTTCCGGTAACAGCGGACGCCAGGCTTCAATCGCAAATTCGACCGATGGATCAACGTTTTGGGAAGCGTCGTCGAGCTCTTCTGATGTGGGCGCTCCGTAGTCGGAGTCCCATGCCTCAACAGTGAAGTTCATGAGAGCTTCACCACCTTCGACCCACCCGGCTCGGAGGACACCACGAATCGAACGGGGGCCCGTGATGCCAGTTCCTTGACGTGGGTGATCACCCCGACCACCAGTCCCCTGCCGGCCAGATCCTCGAGAACCGAGGCAACTGTATCCAGTGACTCATCGTCGAGTGCCCCGAAGCCCTCATCGAGGATGATCGTGTCGAGTTCGGCGCCCCCGGCGGCGGCCAGCGTCTCGGCGAGGGAGAGCGCCAGAGCAAGAGAGACGAGAAATGTCTCACCACCGGAGAGGGTGGACACCCTTCGCGTCTCGTTGGCATTGCGGTGGTCAACAATCGAGAACGTGCCCTCATCGTCAGAATTGAGCGAATAGCCACCGGCGGACAGCTGAGAAAGAAGGTCATTCGCCCCGGCGACCAGGTCGGCCATCGCTCCGACCATCATCCACCTCTCAAACCCGTTTGCCCTCAGGTGATTGGCGAGACCGGCAGCCACCTCCGCCGAGGACTCCGATGTCTGGATCACTTCGGCCAGTTCCGTTGCGTCTCGCTGCGCTTTTTCGATGGCCGCAGTCCTCTGACGGGCTACCTCCAATTCGGAGGCGACCTGGACTGCGAACGGCTCGACTGCCGGCACACCGAGGCTCTCCAATCTGGACACCAAATCGTCTCTGGCGGTTCGAGCCCCGGCCTTGGCCTCAGTGACTCTGGCTTCGGCATCGGTCCTTTTCGCCGCCAATCCCTGACTGACCTCGTCTCGCCACGCCATGAGCTCCTTCCACTGAACGATCACGTCGTCGCTCTCAGGAACCGGTGGCTTCAGATCGGCAACCTTCAACTGAGCCGTAGTGAGGTCTTTTCCCACCCTTCGCACGGAGTCGGCCGTGTCCTCGAGGGTGGAAGCCGCCAGGTTGTGCTCCTCGGACCGGCGCACGACGTCCTCGCGGGACACGGCGAGATCTGAGGTCAGTGATAGGACCTCCTCTTCCATTCGCCTGAGGTCTTCAGGAAGGGGTGCGGATTTCATCTCGGCGGCCAACTCGTCATGCTGAGCCTTCTGCTCGGAGACGCTCGTCTCCAACTGTGTCATCGCATTCGTCGCCTCATCGAGATCCAGTCGCGCTTTCGAGACGGATCTGACGGCGGCATCCTTCTCTTTCTCCAGATCTGCCATTTCAGAAGAGGGCGTGCGGGTGGGTATCGAGTCCACTTTGTGATCACACACAGGACAGGGATCTCCCACGGTCAACTCGGCAGTCAGGGCGTGGGCAGCGTGCGAAATCAGGCCGGAGGTCAGACGAGCATTGATCCCGTCTAGACGCCCCTCTGCCGAGATCAGATTCGCCCGGGTCGTCGCCAACCGTTCCCGAGCGCCGTCCAGATCATGGACGGCCAGTCTCTTCGCGATCTCGCTAAGCCGGATGTGAGATTTCCTGAGAGCCCCGATCTCTTCGAGAGACTTGAGAGAGCCGACCTTGGCCTCCAGCTCTCCGCTCCGTTGACGCGCCGCTTCGAGTGCGCTCTCGGCAGCGACAAGGCTCTCCCTGGCGGCTGAGGCCAACTGATCGAGCTCATCCATGCGGTCCGGAGGCTCGATGTCGGTGAGTCGGAGCAAGGACTCCTTGATGTGCCCCACCTCTTCTCTCACTGCTTCGGAGTCGGAGTCGAGCCGGCCCAGCCGCTTCTCGTCAGCAACGATCGTGTTCGCCATCGCATTGAGGGCGTCGAGACGGCCCTTTGCCTCGCTGACGATCTCCTCGTCCGGAAGTTCGATCGCTTCCAGTTGGCGTCGGGCCACGGAGGCGCGGTCGCCTGCCACTGATTCCCGGGTCTTGGCCAAGGAGCGGACTGCCGAATAGACATCCAGGCCGAGCAGGTTCCGCAGCAAGGATTGGCGCTCTGCCTTTGGAGAGGTCAGGAAGCGGGAAAACTCGCCCTGAGGCAGTACAACGGTCCTCGTGTAATCGTCGAACCGAAGACCGAGAAGATCCTCTACCTGACGGGTGACATCGTCGGCGCCATCGGCGAGGACCTTGTCACCTCTCTGGAGCCGGGCTTCCTTGACTGTGGCTCCTGACTTGGTCCGCTCCGCCATTCGCACCGCGGTGTAGGTCACCCCTCCGACCTCGAAGTCGACCGCCACCCTGGCACGCACGGCGCCGGCGGATAT
>JAZFTN010000253.1:0-4760 GCA_036446715.1 Acidimicrobiia bacterium
GTATCCGCCTCCTGGCTGATGTCGATCAGCTGGAAGTTCTGCGGAAGCAACGGACCCGGCGGGAAGAAGCGATCGATCGACCACTTGTTGAGCGCGACCAGCCAGTCGCCGTCGGGACTCACCGTGTCGCCTTCAGCCGTCACCAGATGACCGATGTTGTAATGGATACCTATGGTGCCATCGAGTTGCCATGCGTCCCGGTAAGGGGGGCCCATGCTCCAGCGAGCAACCTCGCTGTCCAGGAACAACGATGTGTAGGCATAACCCTCGTCATCGAACTGCGTGTGCAGTGGACCAAGACCCACCTCGACCTGCGCCTCCATTGTGGCGTCGAAGTCGAGAACCGGAACCCCGTATTCATCGAGCACCCAGTTCTGATCCGCTATTGCCTGCTGGATCTTCTCGAAAGAGTAGATCGTGACATGGGGATCGAGCTTCCCGGACACCACCAGATAGTCACCCCTCGGTGCCACGACGACGCCGTGCGGGCTCTTCGGCTCCGGCACGAAGTACAGCAGACCTTCATCGATCGACGTCTGCAGTGGGATCACTGTGAACCCGTTGACCTCGACGGTTGCACTCGACTTGGCGATTTCCGTCGCCTTTTCGAGGTTGATCACATGCAGGTAGTCGTTGTCGCGTGCCGAGGCGCCGGCCTCGAACGGATCGCCACTGCCGTCCGTACCCGAACCGGTGGCCAACTCGGTGTTGAACGAGTTGCAGAACACCCATCCCTCTGAAACCAGTTTTCCTGCGTCACAGAGATCCTGCCAGTACGGAGGCAACTCCATGGCAAAGGATTGGTCTTCGAGAATACGACCGCTGTCGCGATCGAACTTCCAGAAGGTGACCATTCCCCTGTATGTGTCGTTGTACTCGCTGATCGGCGCGTACTCCCATCCGAGAGGAGTGGCGTACTGGCCGCCCTCGATCACCCACTCGGAGTCCGGTGTCACCATGGTGCCACCGTGATCGACGATCGACACAGGGTTCTTCACGATCTGCTTGGTTTCGAAGTCCCGCAAATCGATGACGGCGACTCTTGCATTCGCCTTGTCATTGATGAAGAGCCACTCACCGTCATAGTCACCTTCGGTCTCCGAAAGTGCGGGGTGGTGGGTATCTGCCCATCTGATCTCGCGGTCACCCACATTGCCCTGTGCGAGTACCTCTTCGGTGGCCTTGTTGCCGTAACCCCAGCCCTGCCAGGGCTCGGGAGTGAAGACCCCAATGGTCTTCAGCAATCGCATGGAAGGCACACCGATCACGTGGACCTGGCCGGAGTGACCCCCGGAGGCAAAAATCACGTAATCGTCATGCTCGCCTGAAGGCAAGTAAGTCATCAACGCCGCTGTGACGTCGTCGTCGGTGAATCCTCTGTCCTCGATGATGCCGCTGTACGTGGCATCGTTGCTGCCCGAACAGGCAGTGAGGATCAGGGAAAGGGCCGCGACGAGCGCGACTCCGACCATGACGGCTCGGTTTCGCCACCAGGGCGCTGCCGAATCCCTATTCATCTCTATTCTCCCTTCGTAGGAGCTGACGCCAACGCCGCATCTAGCGACGTGGAATCCAGCTCTGCCAAAAGGGCACCCCGAGCACGGACCCAGGAAGTGTGTAACGCGCACTGTTCCTGAGCCGGGCACGGGGTGCCCCTCAATACACATCTGTCGTTGGTGGTTTCTCCCTCCACCGCCTCGATCACGTTGAGGACCGATAGGTCGCCGAGACGACCGGTGAGCCGGTATCCACCACCGGGACCCGGTGTCGCGGCTATCCAGTCGGCGAGGACCAGCGGCCTGAGAATCTGGGGCAGGTAACTGATGGTGGTGTCGATAGCAACCGCTATCTCCGGCCCGGGTGAGACTCGGCCCACCTGATGGAGGTGGGTCATGGCCCGGAGAGCGAGATCCGTCTTCTTGGACAATTCGAGGTGCATCGCCTCAGCTCCCACATTGCCTTAGTTCAATTCCTGACCTGTGAACTAAGGGTCTAGAAAACGATCGCGCATCCATGCACAAGCGGATAGGGACTTTGGGCCCTTTAGAAGGGTCCAACGCGTAATGGGGAATGTTTCGCGATGCGACCCCGGCCTAGGACGGAATCCGCACCTGTACATGGGTTCCGGTATCGAAACTCGACTGGATCTGAAGGGATCCTCCGACCAACTGAGCTCGCTCATGCATCCCCATCAAACCCAGACGTCCCGAACGCAGGTACTCACCCGGGGACCTAGGTACCTGAAATCCCTTGCCGTTGTCGCTGATTGTCATGTCAATGCGATCCTCCCCGAATCTGATCATGATCTCGATCCCGCGGGCCGCGGCATGCTCTTGGGCATTGCGAAGAGCTTCCTGGGCGATTCGATAAAAGACGACCTCCGTCTCCGGACCCAGTCTTCTCGCTTTGCCGTCGACCACGAGGTTGATCGCAACATCCGATAAACCCTCACTGTCGGAGATGAGCCATTCGAGGGCGGCGACGATTCCCAGATCATCGAGCAAGGTCGGTCGTTGATCGCGGGCCACACGTCGCAAGTCGCCGAGGATCCCCGATGCGTTCTCATGGAGGTCATCTATCCATCCAGACTCCTCTCCAGCATGACCCTCCAAGCTCCGCACGAGGATGGCGAGATTCTGCGCCGGTCCGTCATGCAGGTCGCGGGCGAGACGTCTTCGCTCCTCTTCTTGTGCCTCAGTGACCAGCTTGACATATGTCGAAAGCATGACCTGCTCCTGTTCCAGCAGCATCACGTTCTCTACCCGAGCAGCAAGCTGATTACCCACCGCAGCCACAAACTCGCCAGTTTCTGCATCTTCGAGGTCGTTACGATTCCCCACGACGACCAAAAAGCCGGCCAGATCATCGGTAACTGCCGGCACCTCGATCGAGGTCAGGCCTCCATCTTGATCGATCGTTGTCGTTTGGCTGCCGAGCGCCTCCCGATCTGGGACGAGTTTCGAGAGTTCGGAGTCGGGCTGATAGGAGACATTGACCACAGGCTCGGAATGATCTTCCCGCCACAGCACGAATCGGGCGTCATCGAGATCCATCAGATTCACCAGTTCGGCGAGGACGACATTCGCCGCCTGGGCCGGCGACCTCGCGGCGCCCGTCACTGCGGCAAGCTCGTTCAGCGCCTCCAGACGCCGAGCTGCCGCTTCGGCCCGCCGGCGCTGTTTTCGCTCGCTCTCGACCGGAAACGCCATCACCACACCCATGCCGATCACCACCACCACGAAGACGATCTCCAACACCCACTCGTAGTCCTCCATGTGCCAGATGGGAATATTGATGGATGCAAGGACGCCGGCCCACAGACCGGTCAGGACTCCACCCTCCCACCCGTAGACCAGGCCTGCATAGGCGACAGGGGCCAGATAGAGGATCACAGGTAGGTGGTGTGCGGACGGCAGGACCTCCCACACCCCGAGACGGATCGCGCCTGCCTCGAGGGCGATGTGGATAACGGTTATCAGAAGTACCGATGCTTGAATGATCCAGAAAGCAGGCTCCCTGAGACGACGATCAATCGCCCGCCTCAGCCGAACCAAGACAGTCGCTTGGACAACAGGATTGTGGCTCATCAGAGTTCGTCCAGAAGCAGCCAGCCTTGTCGGAGTCCTCGAATAACTGCCTCGGTTCGGGACGCCACACCGAGCTTTTCGAAGATGTGACCCAGGTGGGTCTGCACCGTCCGCGGGCTCACATCGAGATGGGCGGCTATCTGCTTGTTCGACTGTCCTTGTGCCGCAAGCCTGAGAACCTCATCTTCCCGATCGGTCAGTGGCGACTCATCTTTGGGTTTCGTCCCATCGGCTCCGGCGATGAGACTCTCGAACAGGGTGCGGGTGACCTTGGGGTGAAGCACCGACTCCCCCGAATGAACAGCCCGGATCGACCGAACCAGTTCTGCCTCGCCTATGTCCTTGAGGAGGTACCCGGCGGCCCCTGCCTCGAGCAGGGCCCGGACATATCCATCCTCGTCATGAACCGTGAGAATCAGGACCGCCACCTCGGGAAAAGCCGACTTGACCTCTTGGGTCACTTCAATGCCGGAGAGTCCCGGCATTGAGATGTCCACCAAGGCAACGTCGGGTCTGAACTTGTCGATGAGCTCGACAGCAGAAATTCCGTCTTCAGCGGTGGCTACAACCTCGATATCGGAGTGCTTGGCGAGAAGTTCGCTGGTCCCCTCACGAACGAGAGCGTGGTCATCGGCGATCACCACCCGAATCGGATCGGTCATCCGCTGATCCTAGGTATCGGACTGTCGTGTCGGGACTCCGGAGGTTCACCTGGCGTAGTGACTGATAAGCCAAATTGCGTACCCTGTGGGTGTCTTTGGACTCTGGCTGTGGACGTGTTTCAGAGGTTGGATGGGTGGTAGGAAGCCGGAGAGCCAACCAGTGGCCCCGGCGACATCCAGCTAATTGTCAGGAGAAGAAATGACACTCAGGAAGACACGATCCCTGGTTTTGCTTTTTGCGGCATCTGCGTTCGCCCTCGCGGCTTGTGGCGGCACCACCGCCGTGAGCTCCGATGACGGGGTGGAAGACCACGTCGAAGCGGACGCAGACCACGACGAGGCCGAGGAAGGTCACGATGAGGAAGCCGGGCATGACGCCGAAGAGTTCTCATTCGGATCACCCGCCGACGCATCAGATGCAGACCGCGTCATCGAGGTAGATGCCAACGACAACTTCACATTCGGTCCGGCGGACCTAGTGGTGTCGGAAGGCGAGACCATCACCTTCGTC
>JAZFTN010000254.1:0-2312 GCA_036446715.1 Acidimicrobiia bacterium
CGTTGTGGCATCGGGAAGTGTGATGACCGTTCCAGCGGTGACGTAGAGGCCGGCCTCGACCACACAGTTGTCTCCGAGCGAAATCCCGATCCCCGAATTGGCGCCGAGCAAGCAGTTCTCACCGATGCGGATGACCTCGCTGCCTCCTCCGGAAAGAGTGCCCATTATCGAGGCACTGCCTCCCACGTCGGTGCCATGTCCCACTACGACGCCGGAGCTGATACGGCCCTCGACCATCGACGTGCCAAGTGTTCCAGCGTTGAAATTGACGAACCCCTCATGCATGACAGTCGTGCCCTCGCCGAGATAGGCGCCAAGCCGGACCCGGTCTGCGTCGGCCACCCGGACGCCCGACGGGATGACATAGTCTGTCATCCGCGGGAACTTGTCCACGGCCGACACCGCAGGTCTCCGTCCGCTGGCGATCAGCCTTGCCCGTGTCTCAGTGAAACCTTCGACGTCACATGGCCCCTCGCTGGTCCAAACAACGTTGTGGAGTGCGCCAAAGATCCCCTCGACACTGATCTCGTGCGGCTTGAAGACACGATGGGAAAGAAGATGAAGACGCAGGTACGCGTCCGCCGGCCCCATCGGTGAGGTGGAGAGGTCGTCAATGACCGTTTCCACGATGCGACGCTCGACCTTTCGGTCATGATCTGATCCCTCGAGACCTGCGACCGCGCCATGTTCGTCCGACAGCGGGTCGGGATACCAGACGTCCAGGATCTTCTCGCCCGAGTAAGTGGCGATGCCTACGGCTCTGGCTGTGTTGGGGGGCACCAGATGAGAGCGTAGCGCTCGGCTGTTACCTTGCCCGGATGCCAACCCTCACCGAGACTCTGGCCTGGCTGGTCGACATACCGTCGGAAACCGGCAGAGAGGCCACCATTCGAAACGCCATTGCTGAACGCCTCGCCGGTCAGCCCCAGACCCGAATCGAAGACTCGCTGGTCGTGGGTGACCCAGCTAGCGGAAAGGTCGTTCTGGCGGGCCACACCGACACGGTGCCGTCTCAGGGCAACGTCGGAGCACGGATCGAGGGTGACCGGCTCTTTGGGCTTGGCGCGACCGACATGAAATCAGGGTTGGCGGTCATGATCCACCTTCTCGAAGATCTCGGAACGACGAACTTCGTAGGCGTCTTCTATGCGGGCGAGGAGGGCCCGATCAGAGGCAACCAGCTTGGGGCTGTTCTCGATGCGATCCCTACGATCGAAAAGGCTGAGGTTGGGATCGTGATGGAGCCAACCAATCTGGAGTTGCACGCCGGTTGTCAGGGGTCTGTCAACGCCACCGTCTGGTTCAAGGGTGAGGCGGCACACTCGGCCCGCCCCTGGCTTGGAACCAACGCCGTCACCAGGGCGGGGGAGTTTTTGACGATGATGGATGGGGTTCGCCCGGAGATCCACCCCATAGAGGGTCTCGAGTTCAAGGAGGTGATCTCGGTGACGATGGCCTCAGGGGGATTGGCGAACAACATCATCCCGCCGCGATTCGAGCTGAACGTCAACTACCGATTCTCGCCAGACCGTTCTCTCGAAGAGGCTGTGAGCCGGCTCGAGGAACTATGTGGTGCGGCCGACGGCTTTGAGGTGTTTGACTCGGCGCCTGCTGCATATCCCGAGATGAACCATCCACTGTTCGATGACCTTGCCACGGTGGCAAACGCATCGATCTCGCACAAGCAGGGCTGGACCGATGTAGCTCAACTGGCACAACGGGGGGTTCCCGCGGTCAATTTCGGACCGGGTGAGACGGCCCTGGCACACAAACCCGGGGAGTCGGTTCGCCTCAGTGACCTCGACTGGGCCTACGGAGCGTTGTCGTCCGTGCTCCGCTGACGACCGAGTCCGAGCCACAAGACCCAGGCGATCAGGGCGGCCCAGATCAGACCGGGTCGGAGTAAGACGATCAGGAGACCGGCGCCTACCACAACCGTCATGATGGTTGACGGTTTCTTCACCACCGGTAGGACGAGGCTGACGGCGAGGAGGATCGCGCCAACCCGGATCAGCACGCCTGCCGTTGGGGAGGTGAGGTCATTGGCCCCCGTGAAAGCGATCAGCATCCCCGCGATCGCCGCGATCAGTCCGATCACACCAAGAGTGAGGGCAGTGCCACGGAGGGGACTCGGGCTGGTCACGCTTACAATTCTACGGCCATGCCTATCGACATTGATATTGCCCATGTGGCGCGTCTTGCGCGTCTTGATCTGACTGCCTCCGAACTCGAGGGATACAAGGCCCAACTCGGAGTGATCCTCGACCACGCGGCTCAGGTGCAATCGCTGGAGGGTGATCCCCAGGAGGAGT
>JAZFTN010000255.1:0-10201 GCA_036446715.1 Acidimicrobiia bacterium
CAACCTGAGATCCCGGGGCCAGGGAGGTCTTCACCCACGGTTTGCGCTGGAGACCACGCTTGCGGGCCTTTCTGGCGACCAGTCCGGCGCCGATCATCACATCCGGATTCGAGGTGTTGGTGCAGGAGGTGATTGCCGCTATCACCACGTCACCATCGCCGAGATGGAACGTCTGCCCGTCGTAGTCGATGCTGACGCCCGCTGCTCCGGCCGCATCGCTTCTTTCGAAGATGTCATCCAGATCGGTGTGCCATTGCTCTTTCATCGACGAGAGAGCAATTCGGTCCTGGGGTCGTCTCGGTCCGGCGAGCGATGGCTCGACCGTGGCCATATCGAGCTCGAGGGTGTCGCTGTAGGTGATGTGGCGGGAGTCCTCGCGCCACATCCCCTGGGTCTTGTAGTAGGTCTCGACAGTGTCGATGAGTTTGTCATCGCGTCCGGTCAGCCTGAGATAGTCGAGTGTCTGGTCATCAACCGGGAAGAACCCAACGGTCGCCCCGTACTCGGGAGCCATGTTGGCGATGGTTGCCCGGTTGGCTATTGGCATGTCAGTCAGCCCGGGACCAAAGAACTCGACGAACTTGCCGACGACGCCGAACTCGCGAAGCATCTCGGTGACCCGGAGCACGAGGTCGGTGGCGGTTGACCCTTCGACGAGCTTGCCGGTCAGCCGAAACCCGACTACCTCGGGAAGCAGCATGTAAATAGGCTGGCCGACCATGGCGGCCTCGGCCTCGATGCCTCCCACGCCCCAGCCGACTACTCCGAGACCGTTGATCATTGTTGTATGAGAATCGGTGCCGACGAGGCTGTCCGGGTAGAGGTGCTCGCCGTCGTCCCAGACAACTTTGGCCAGATACTCGAGGTTCACTTGGTGGACGATGCCGGTTGCCGGCGGCACCACTCGAAAATTCGCGAACGCTGATTGACCCCATTTGAGGAACGCGTAACGTTCCTGGTTTCGCTCAAACTCCTTCTGGCTGTTGATGATCAGCGCATCGGGACGAGCGAACGCATCTACCTGAACTGAATGGTCGATGACGAGATCCGCCGGGATGAGCGGATTCACCCGCTGGGCGGCTCCTTCGTCGCCGGTCATCCGCACTATGGCATCCCGCATGGCTGCCAGATCCACCACTGAAGGTACCCCGGTGAAATCCTGGAGGACGATGCGGCCCGGGATGAACGGGATCTCCTGTTCCCCAACATTGGTTGCGTCGTAGGCCGCGATCCGACGTACGTCGTCCTCGATGACGGTGTGCCCGTCCAAGTTTCGTAGTGCCGACTCCAGGAGAACCTTGATGGAGTAGGGGAGATTCTCGACGCCATCAAGAGCGTCGAGACGGGCGATCTCGCGGCTTCCCATCGCTGTGTCGAGCATGGCGCGAGAGTCGAACGGGTCGGTGGGCATGTGGGCCTCCCGGATAAGAAGACTATTGACGTTATTGAGCCTAACGACCGGGTCCTGGTCCGCCATTCCGTGCTTCAGTCGAAAGATCAGCCGGTTTTTCGATAGGAGAAAAGCCGCACGGTGGCGTTGGGTTAGCTGATGCTGATGGGGACGCGGGTCACGCAGGTGTCGTCCAGGACCTTGTGTGGGATCACCACGGGGTCGCATTTGAAGCTGAGTGCTCCGAACAGCCCGCCGACGATCCCTCGATCAAGTGAACAGACCACTTCTGGATGACTGGTGGCGGTCTCGCCGAACGGGCAGTGCGATGTCAGCAGACGCTCGCCCGAAACGTCAGGATCGACCGAGAACCCGAGACCGGTCATGGCGCTTGCCACCGCCTGGACCGCGGCGTCGTAGCCGGGATCGTCCGGAACTCCGATCTCGATGGCCAACTGCTTTCCGTAGGCCCTTCCTACCTTCTCGGCCACCGCTGACACGTCCTCCGGTTCCAGCTCTTCGAGGATGTGCAGCAACATATCCACGAGCATCTCGAACCGTCTGGGAGCGAAGTGCACCGTCACTTCCTTCTTGGTCGTCTCGTAGCACTTGGCGGGTCTCCCCGCACCGGTGCTGTCAGATGGTCGTCGGTGACTCACCTGGAGATATTCGTCGGTGGTGAGGCGGTCGAGATGGTGCCGGGCGACGTTGGGGTGCAGCTCGAACAGCTCGGCGATCTTGGATGTGGTCAAGGGCTCGGGAGACTCGCGAACAGCTATGTAGATGGCGCGGCGCGTCGGATCACCCAAGGCTTGTGTCAGGTCCGATATTCGGCTGTCGAGTGTTTTGGTGTCCATATGGGCTACCACCCAGGCAAAACTATAGTTTCGACCACGTTCTATCCGCTGAAGCGGCAATAGGGGAAAGCATCGTGTCCGACAATCAGATCTTTGACGCTGTCGCGTCCATCGAGTCACCCCTTCTGGTGGGACGCACTCTTGGCGAACTGGGGTTGGTGAAGTCGGTGGAGAAGAAGCTTGGCGGCAAGATCAAGGTCGAGCTGCTGCTGCCGACTCCGGGTCCGACCGATGCACTTGACAGACGGCTGCAGGAGGCCCTTGCACCGTTTGCCAGGGGAGCCGACGTGGACATCGAGACCATGGGCGACGATGCAGCCGCGGAGTGGATCTCTGCTCTGAGGGATAGAGCGGGGCCCGCGATGGGAGAGCCCGGATCATCGACCAGGACAATCGCCGTTTCCTCAGGAAAAGGTGGTGTTGGAAAGTCGTCGGTTTCCACCAACCTTGCTGTTGCTCTTGGCCGCGCCGGAAGAAAGGTCGGGATCGTCGACGGTGACATCTGGGGCTTTTCGATCCCTACGATGCTTGGGGTCACCCAGCCACCGCTGATGATCGGAGACTCGATCATCCCGCCGGTCACCCATGGCGTGAAGGTCATGTCGATGGACTTCTTTGTCGGCGACGACAAGGCAGTCATCTGGCGGGGACCTATGCTTCACAAAGCCATCGAGCAGTTCCTCAAGGACGTCTTCTGGGACAGCCTCGACTTTCTCATCGTTGACATGCCACCCGGCACGGGTGACATCGCCATTTCGATGTCGCAGTTTCTTCCCCGTGCCCAGGTGCTTCTGGTGACGACGCCCCAGCCGACCGCTCAGAGGGTGGCGCGGCGGGCGGCCCTCATGGCGAAGGAGGTCGACCAGGAGGTCATTGGCGTAGTCGAGAATATGTCATGGTTCACCGGCGACGACGACAAGCGGTATGAGTTGTTCGGCTCGGGTGGAGGGGCTGCCCTCGCAGAGGAACTGGGAGTGGACTTGATGGTCCAGATTCCACTTCTGCCTGCCATGGGCAGAGGAGCCGACGACGGGTACCCGGTTATCATCGCAGCACCGGGATCCGATGCATCCATCGCCTTTGACGCGTTGGCTGCGGCGGTCATCGACAAGCGTCCCCGCGTCAGGACCAATCCGGCGCTGGTGATCAAATAGTCGTCGGGCTCAGACCGCGGGCAATGTCCCCGAGGCCATCCGAACCGCCCATACCGCTAACAGCGCTACTGCCGTCCCAAACAGGACGAGGTTCAACATCTTCTGAGAGATCGGGCCGACACGCCCGGACCTGCGGAGCATGAACCAGACCCAGCCACCGAGCAACTGGGCAGCGATCAGCGGGATCAGCGGGTGATAGGTGATGGCGGCGCCAATGTCGCCCCGTATCAGGTTGGAGGCGGCTCTAGTCATGCCACATCCCGGGCATGCCATGCCGGTGCACAAGGCAAACGGACAGAAGGTCGCACCGTCGTCGCTGGGCGTGAGGAGAGCGAGGAGGGCAACTCCGATGAAAGGGGCCGCGATGATGAGGCGGTCTCTCCGGCGCGTTGTGATCACCCTGCTGAGCATAAGCGACTTGATTGCATCGCGCCTACATTCCAACCTTGTCCAGTGTCCTGTAGAGGACGGACGCCGGGGTGAGAAACCAGGGGCGTTTTCCCCAGTAGTAGAACTTCCCGTTGTGTGGGATTTGGCTGAAAATGCTTGGCGGATCCTCTCCGAGAAGCATGCCTGCAAGTTCGTAGCCGAGTTGGACTGACAGTCCAACCCCGTGCCCCGCGTATCCCATGGCATACCAGGCACCCTCGATTCGACCGATATGGGGTATCAGATCAAAGGGGACCCCAAGCCGGCCACCCCAAACGTGGGTGATTTCGACGTCTTCCAGTTCCGGCCAGTAAGTGATGAGGTTTTGCCGGAGGTCCCTGGCCGACTCTTCGAGATCGAGGTCTGTGTGCAGGTTTCGCCGCCCACCAATGAGGATTCGGTCGTCCGGTGTTCGCCGCATGTAGTTGAGCAGTCGTTTTCGGGTGTAGGTCATCGCTCCACCCGGAAAAATCGACTCCGCCCTCTGCTCTCCCAGCGGCTCGGTGGCGATTATGTATGAACCGACCGGGACCATCAGTCGCGCCAGTTCTCTGCTGGGTTCTCGGGTGGTGTAGCCGTTGGTCGCCAGGATCACTTCGCCGGCCTTGACGGGTCCGTTGCTTGTCGAGACGTGAAGACCACCCTTGCGTTTCTCCATTCCGGTTGCTTCACAGTGGTCCACCATCACGGCTCC
Source organism: Acidimicrobiia bacterium (assembly GCA_036446715.1). GTDB lineage: Bacteria > Actinomycetota > Acidimicrobiia > Spongiisociales > ZC4RG35 > SZUA-217. The sequence continues at coordinate 4,525 of JAZFTN010000255.1, forward strand.
GGCGCGTTTCACTTCCGATGCCAGGCCAAACGAGAGTCTCGCCGGATGTATCCCGATTCCCTCCGGTTCGTATATGGCCACGTTGAAGTAGTCGCCACCCACCACTTCATGGATCCGGCGTGCGTCGAGCACTTCCCACTCAACGGCGAACCGCTCCCGGTACCAGCCGACGTCGCGGTCAAAAGCCTTGAGCTGGCGGCTTCCCCTGCCCAGTGCTGCAAGACCCCCTTGATGTATCAGCGCATCGATGCCGGGGCGTTTATCGAGGTCCTTGATCAGGTCGAGGGAGCGCACGGAGGAGGCCCACATCTCGGCTGCCACCCTCGGTCCGTGAAAGGCGTGAATCGTGTCGACACCGGCCTTGATGTCTGGCGAGACCATGCCGCCGTTCACCGCCGAGGCGCCGCCTGCGATTTCTCCGGCGTCGATCAGGGTGACATCGTGGCCGGCCTCGGCGAGACGGAGACCAGCCGACATGCCGGTCAGGCCGCTGCCGACGATCAGATAGTCGGTTTCGTCGGGAAGCTCGGATGTCAGCCCGTCGGGTCGCGGATAGTCATCGACCCAGAAGGGGAGTTGCTTCACAGACTGCGGAGTCCGGCTCCGAACAGTGAAGCCATCTCGTCGACCTGCTCTGACGTCATGATCAGCGGCGGGGACACCTGAAGACCGCCTCCACCAACTGCACGTGTCAGAACTCCGGCAGAGCGACAGGCGCCTGCGGCCCTAAAGGGAAGCGTTTCGTCATCTCCGATATCCAGTTGGATCGCAGCGAGTGCGCCGACTCCGCGACGGATGCCGGCGACGACTTCCAGTTCTTCCAGGGGGAGCAGGGCGTTGTACATCTCGTCTTCGAGTTCCTTGGCCCTCTCAATGAGGCCTTCGCGTTGGATGATGTCCATCACCACCAGACCGGCGGCACAGGCGGCCGGATGTCCTGAGTATGTGTAGCCATGTCGGAACACCAGCCCAGGCGTATTGAAGAAGGGCTCCGCGATGTGAGACGCTGCCACGACCCCGCCGAGGGGGGCATACCCACAGGTGACACCCTTGGCGAAGGTGATCAGATCGGGCTCGAGGTCGTAGAGGTTGGCTGCGAACCAGTCGCCAACACGTCCGAACCCGGTGATGACCTCGTCTGAGATGTAGAGCGCACCGGCGGCCCTGATTGTTTCTCGCACCGAGCTCAGATACTCGGCACTGACCGGACGAATTCCTCCGGCTCCAAAAACGGCTTCCACGAAGATCCCGGCGACTCGATCGGTCCCGGCATGATCGATAGCCTTTTCAACTGCCTCAGAATCGTCGTAAGGGACTATCACCACGTCCGAAACCAGTTCGCCGCCGTAGCCGAGACGGTTGGGCTCCATCCCGCCCAGGGCGGTTCCGTAAGTGTGCATGCCGTGATATGCCCATTCCCGTGCGATGAACACCGTCCGCTGGGGCTGGCCGATAGCGCTGAAATAGCGACGTGCCAGTTTGGCGGCGGTGTCGACGGCGTCCGATCCGCCGGAGCCGAAGAAGACCTTGGAGTCCGGGTCGGGCGACACCGCGGCTATCTGCGCCGCCAACTCCTCGGGCGGCCGGGTGCCGTGGTCGACGAAGGCATGGAATGCTGGCAGCTTCCGCGTTTGGCGGTCCATCGCGTCGGCGATCTCGTCGCGGCCATAGCCGACGTTCATATACCAGAGCGACGCCGCGGCATCGAGGTAACGCTTGCCTGTTTCGTCGTAGACGTAGATGCCTTCGCCGCGATCGACGATAAAGGGGTTGTGCTGAACCTTGCTCATCTCGGCGAATGGGTGCCAGAAGGAAGTCATGGTCCGAGGTTAGTTCTATGCAACGTCCAAGGTTTATGGCGATTGGCCGTTGGTTGTGTAGGTGTGGTCTAGGCGGCTGAGCCAGGTGTGGCCTCCGTCTGGTTGGAGGGAGGGTTTCCAGGGTGCTTGGTGTTTTACCCGGTGGTGGTGGCGGCATAGCGGTGCGGGGTTGCAGGGGGTGGTGGGTCCTCTGTCGATTACGGCTACCCGGTGGTCGATGTCACAGTCGACTGACGGCATTCGACATCCGGGAAAGACGCATGTCGGATGTTGGGTTTGGGCTATCCGTTTCAGAGCGGCGGTGAGTCTTCGGTTGGTGATCCCGTTGTGGAGTACTTGTCCGCTGTCGTCGACCACCGCGTAACCCCATTCCGCTTTGTGTTGGTCGGCGGCGACCTGGCGGGCGATGTCGGCGATCACCGGACCGTATCCGAGGATTTCTCCTGGGTCTTCGTCGGACCCGGTAAGCGTGGTCAGGTCGACATGAATATCGACTATTCCCCAATCCGACCCTCCGGAAGGGTGGCCACCGGAGAGAAAGTCGACGAAGATGTCGGCGCGGAGTTGGTCCATCGCGAGACGGTTGAGTTTTCTGCTGATCGCGACGGCACGGTCGGCGGGAAGACCGTAGGCGTGGAGGTCGGCGGTCCCGTCGGTGGTCGCTTCGATAATGATCCGACGTTCTGACAAGGCTTGGTCGTATCGCTGTTTTGCTTCTTCGGGGTTGGTTTGGACACACAACCTGCGGATACGGGCTGCTAACTGGCCGGTGGTCAGCCGGGGGGGCCGCTTCAATAAGCCGGTCGACGACTTCCCGGGCGGTGTCCTCAGACAGATGGGAGGCTCCATGGACAATCGTCCTGGCGCGACGGACGTCGATACGACCCTTGGACAACGCCTCCCAGACCACACTTAGACGTTGCCGGATTTCGAGGGCGAAACCCAATTCAGTGTCGGCGGTGCGACGGAGTCAGGCTTAGAGCAGCACCGACATCATCAGAAGCAAACTCGGCCAACCGTTCCGACCGTTCTACCCCAGAATCAGCGTCCCCGCCAGGGGAATAGGCAACCTCGATGATGGTCGCCATCCTCTCCGCAGCGTAATGGGCTTCCATGCGGGCTTTGGCTGCATCACAACCACCAGGTCATGACCATTCAACCGGGTCCGGTCGATTCGAAACAGAAACCCGGCCAGGATCGGACCCGGAGGAAGAGTGTCCAAATTCCCAGGTAACACTTGACGTTCCACTACTGAACTGAACATACGTTCGATCATATCGGGCTCCACCGACAGAAACCAGGCGTTCGTAGGCTTGGTTGTTATCTAGCCTCGCGACGATGCCAAAACTGGTCGTACTTCTCAATGCGATGGTCTTGGTGAGCCTGTCCTGTGGTGGTGGCGAAGAAGCGACAGTCGTCACGAGTCCTGCCGAGTTGCCGGTTGCCGGAGAACAGGTGACGCAGTGTGAATCGGGTGAGATCGATGGTGACCTTGATCTGTACAACTGGGCCGAATATATAGATCCCCAGCTGATTGCTGCGTTTGAAGAGGAGTATGAAGTCGACGTCGTCGAGGACTTCTATGTCTCGAATGAGGCGCTGGCAGCCAAGATGCAGTCTGGAGCCATCTACGACGTGATTGTGCCGTCGGACTACATGGTGAGGATCTTGATGGAAGAGGATCGACTCGCTGCAGTCCAGACAGATGCCGTTCCCAACCTCGGCAACCTCGCTCCGTTCTTCTCGGATCCCGCCTACGACCGTGGCGGCGCTTTTTCCGTCGCCTACCAGTGGGGAACTGTTGGATTGGCCGTTAGCACCGATATGGTCGCCGATGGCGCTGAAGCCAGTTGGGCATTCCTCTTTGAACCGACGTTGATCGCCGAGTACCCCTCGGGTGTCTCATTGCTTGACGATTCACGCCAAACGTTGGGGGCGGCCCTGAAGTATTTGGGCTACTCGTTGAACAGCACCAGCGAGGAGGAATTGCAGCAAGCTGCCGATGTGATCGCCGACGCCAGGGAGTATGTGGCGTCTTTCGACAACGATTCCTATGACGAAGCCCTGGTTGCGGGCGACGTGGCCGCCGCACACGGGCTCTCAAAGAGACTGCCCCCCTCCTCTGATGATGTCGACGGCCAGGACGAAATCATCTATGTGATTCCAGTCGAAGGCACGGCGGTGTGGATTGACGCGATGGCCATCCCGGTAAATGCCGACCATCCATGTACGGCCCATACGTTCATCAACTTTCTCCTCGATGCTGAGAGGGGCGCGGCCCTCACCAACTGGAATTCTCTCGCGAGCCCCAACGACGCCTCGAACGAGTTCATTGACCCGGAGATTCTTGAAGATGAGTCCATCTACCCGTTGGAGGAGTTGTTTGATCGCTTCGAGATGATCGAAGACATCGGTGAGTTCGAGGTCAGGTACACCGAATACTTCGCTATCGCCAAGAGTTAGTAGCCGGGATGAGAAAGGCCCCCGGGCGAGGGCCTTTCTTCATGCAGTGAGCGCCCGGTTCCTGAAGCGGCGGTAGATGTAGAGCCCAACAGCGCCGGGTATGCCGAGGATGAGCAGCAAGACTGGCAGTGTGAACAGGACGAAGTTGATCGACCAGTCGGCAATGCCCTGGAGGGCGGTGACCAGACTTCTCAAGGCGTCTTTGGCAGCCTCGGCCGGTGCCCATGCACTGGCAACAATCGGAACCGCGATGGGAGTCTGGCTCACGTACACCTCGAGTGTCGCCATGGCGGTGAGATCGGTCAGGTAGTTGATCTGTCCCTGGATCTGCTCGATTTGGCCACGGACCGAGGAAAGCTCGTTGAAGACAGTCAACAGCTTCACCGGATCGGCGTCGGGCTGGGAGCGCACTTCTTCGAGGAGGGCTCGAAGCTCGACTTCCAGAGCCTCGAGGTTTCTCAGCCGTGCCTCGAGATCCACAAACTGCTCTGTTACGTCTCGAGCACCCTGAGACTCGGCAACGACCTCGTCCACTGAGTCCTTGATCATCGTCATGACTCCGGTCAGCTGATCCGCCGGGATCCGGAGGGTCATCGAGACATCAGGCTGGGCGTCGTCGCCTTCGAACGGGAATACGTTGGCGCTGGATACAAATCCGCCGACCGACTCGGTGAGTCGGATGATCTCGTCGAAAGTCGCCCTGGTATCCGAGGCGTGTAGCTGGAGGTTGGCCTGTCGGATTACCCGTCGGTTCTCGACAACGTCGAACTTGACGTCGAGATTCGTCAGAGCCTCCGGTGACTCTCCGTCGCCATCCCCAGAGTCTGCCCTGAGAAGCCGGGCGTCATCTCCACCGGATTCGGGTGCACCGTAGAATTCCTCGAGTCCCCCGCTGTCGTTCCCTCCGGTGCAGGCTGACAGGACAAGGCCCAAAGCCAGTAGTGCTGCTAACCGTTTCATGATGATCTCCTCTCATCTGTCCTTCCGGACTTGTGGCTTGGACGAGGAGCACTTGATGTTCGGTTCCCGGTATCCTGTGGTGAATGTTTGGCGGTTCCCTCAGGGTCCTGGAGATTTTCGGCGACTCGTCTGATCTCGGACGAGGCCATGGAGCGGCCTGCGACTTGATGATCCGCAAGTACCTCGACGATCGCATCGAGCTCACCACCCAGGATGAGTGGAGTGGTGCAAGCCCCGATCGCGACCTGATCCTCGAGATCGCCGAAGGAACGCTCGAGCACCACGAGCGCTTTGCGGAGGAGATCTACATCGAGATGGTTGCGATGGCCGATGCCGCCGGGATCACCCCTGCAGAGGCTGTTGTCGTCGGAGGGTTCACCGATCTGATCGACGTGGTGCGCTCTGCTGTTGGCAAGGCTCCGATCGAGCACAAT
>JAZFTN010000256.1:0-5030 GCA_036446715.1 Acidimicrobiia bacterium
CTCGACCGCCAACGACGCCATTGCATTCCGGGTTCTGACGGATGCGCTTCCAATGTGGGGCACCACCAGGCAATTGGGCACCGAGAGAAGCGGGTGATCCGGAGGAAGTGGCTCGGGATCGGTGACGTCGAGCGCGGCGCCTGCAATCCGGCCCGAACGCAACGCTTCGGTCAGGTCGACAGTGTTGACAAGAGGTCCGCGCGCCACGTTGACCAGATAAGCCGTTGGTCGCATGAGACCCAGCTCCGCGGCGCCAATCAGGCCCCGGGTTGCCTCGTTGAGTGAAGCTGACAGAACCACATGATCCGACTCCGTCAGAAGCATCTTCAGGGGAACATGATCGGCGTCGACCAGATCCTTGGGGGTGGGTGACGAATAGAGGACACGCATCTCGTAGCCGGCCGCTCGTCTGGCAATGGCACGGCCAATTCGACCCATGCCCACGATTCCAAGTGTGGTGTTGTGAAGATCACCGCCGGTCAGGTGAAACGGCTCCCAGGGCCCCCACCTCCCCGAGCGAACCTCTCTCTCGCCTTCGAACAGCCGACGTGCCGCAGCGCCGAGCAAGGCGAAGGCCGAATCGGCGACCGTCTCGGTGAGAACTCCGGGGGTATGCCCAACGAGAATTCCGCGCTTCGAGCATTCCTCGATGTCGATGTTGTCCACCCCGACCGCCATCTGGGAGATGACACGAAGGCGAGACGCCCGATCGAGAAGCGAAGGTCCGATCCCATCGGTGATCATGCAGAGCAAACCGTCGGCCGCCGACGCCTCGGACACCAGGACATCGTTGGGAACAGGTCCCTCGCCATCCCAGATCGTCACACTATTCTCGCTGCGCAACGGAGCGATGAGTCTCTCTGGCAACAGCCTCGTGACAAACACACGATTCATTGGTAGTCAGGGGCGCAGTGTCCGCAGTGCGGGTCTGTTTCCCCATTCCCCTTTCAATCCGTGCGTGCGGTTTGCCCGCACACGGCTTACCGATGGTCTTCTGAGCATGGTTACGCAGCTCCTGGATAGCGGACGGTGCCTCGGAGGCGATACAGACCGTGGTCTTCGAACCATTCGCGAGTCCATGCATCAGCGCGCCCGGCATGCAGGTTACGGCCGTAGCGGCTAACCAATAGCCGTCGAAGCCTCCACACGACGTAGCGGTCGATTTGGTTGAACTTGCGGGCAGCGTTCCCGGTACGAAAGTAGTTGCCCCAGCCACGCAGAATCGGGTTGATCTGTGCGATCACGTCCCGAATGTCTATGTGGGCACGGTTATGGTCGGTCAAAGCTTTGACCCTGTGACGGACACGCTTCATGCTTCGAACCGAAGGCCAACGATGCAGGTAATAGCGGCGAACACCGCTCTCCAACAGCCGACCCGAAACCCGGGCATGAAAGTGACAGCCCAAAAAGTCGAATCCTTGACGTCCTTCCCGTAGGTCAACAACCCTCGTCTTGTCCGGGTGTAGCTCCAAACCCAGCCCGGCCAGGATCATCCCGGCCTTGACCAGAGCATGTTCAGCCTGTTGCCGGCTGCGACACATCACCACGAAGTCGTCCGCATAACGGATCAACACCCCGTCGGTGTATCGCTGCCAACGCCGATCGAGCTCATGCAAAACGATGTTGGCCAACAGTGGAGAAATCACCCCACCTTGAGGAGTTCCCGCAACCGTCTGTTGGAACTCCCCTCCAACCATCACCCCAGCCTGAAGCCACATGCGAACCAACTTGAGTACCCGACGATCCGACACCCGCCGCTCCACCAACCCCATCACCACACTGTGATCAATGGAATCAAAGAAGCTACGAATATCGGCCTCCGCTACCCACACAAACCCTTCCGGGAAGTGCTTACGGATGGTCTCTAACGCATCAGTCGCCGAACGCTTGGGCCGATACCCGAACGAAACCGGCATAAAGTCGGCTTCGAAGATCGGTTCCAGCACAAGTTTGGCGGCCTGCTGAGCCACCCGGTCACGGACAGTCGGGATACCAAGAGGCCGCACCCCGCCGACCGGTTTCGGAATGTCCACCCGCCTCGTCGGCGTCGGACGATACGAACCAGCCTTCAAATCGGCCTCCAGCTCGTCCAGTATCCGCTGAACACCGAAGGCCTCCACAGCCGCCAGGGTCTGTTTATCAACCCCGGCTGCGCCTCTATTGGCCCGGACCCGTCTCCACGCCTCCCACAGCACGTCACCTCTGTAGATACGATCAAACAGGGCATGGAAACGCCGCTCCGGGGACTGCTTGGCCGCAGCCCATAATCGACGTTGGAGTTGTCGCACTTTATCTGTGGACTTAAATCCATTGGGGTAGTTGGACCGGACCATGCCGGTCATGCCCTCACGCTTACCTCCGCCGCCGATATGACCAAAGTCGGGGCCCTTCCCTGACTGAGGGTTATGTTGTCCCTCAGCTCGTAGCGGTACTACAACCCCGTCGGACTCCCGCTGCCCTCCACCAGGTTTCACCATCGGCTTATCCCAGTGGTCTTTGCCCGACAAGGCCAGGCAGACGGGTCTCTCCTGTTCCGAACCAAACCATGCGTGCGTGCCGCTCCCCATACCCCGGAGGAACCCGCCAGGCTGAACCCGGAACCGGGCCTGACAGACATGGCCTTCACCGTGACATGAGCGGCTCGGCTTCCCCATTGTTTCTGTGACGAGGCTGCAGGATTCGCTTCGATGCTACGGCCCACACGCTTGCTCCCTCCAAAGAGGCTTTCGACACCCCGCTCAGCCCCTCGGATCTCTCCTCGGGACCGGGGTCTGCTACCGGGCGCTCCGATACCTACCCGGACGGGACTTCCACCCGCTGGCTTAGTCCAGCTTTCAGGACGCAACACGAATCGAAGGCTAAACGGCTTTGGTCGAGAGACCGATAAGGTTGTGTGATGAATAAGGGCGCGCTTTCGGTTGTTCTGGCCATCGTCATCGCCGCATGCGGCGGGGCTGTGGTATCGGAGCCTGCCCCGACCACCATCACAGCGGCCGTTGCCGAGATCCTCTCTCCACCGGATGAGGTCGTCGGAGAAACTGTCGAAGTGCCAGAGGTCGACGACCGACCCGTCTATCAGGGCTTCGAAACCGGTTTGGCTGAGCACAGCTCACTGGTTGCAATGACACGAGGCGATACCGAGATCTACGCCACCCCTGGCGACGAGGAGCCCTTGCTCACCCTGCCGGCCACAACCATCCTGAACACCGTCACGGTTCTCACCGTGATTGGAGAGCCGTCCAATGGCTGGGCAGAGGTCATGCTGCCGATCCGCCCCAACGGCAGCACCGGGTGGGTCCTCACCGACTACGTCGAGCTCTACCTGGTCGAGGGCAGGATCGTCATCGACCTGAGTGACAAGACGCTCACCTACACCGTCAACGGCGAAGAGATGATCAACTCGACGGTTGCCATCGGGACCGACCAGAACCAGACGCCCACAGGAGTTTTCTTCGTCACCGACAGCGTGACCCTGGCGAATCCGAACAGTGTGTGGGGGCCCCATGCTCTCGGCCTCTCTGCGCGCTCGGACACCATTACCGAGTACAACGGCGGAGACGGGATCATCGGGATTCACGGAACCAGTAACCCGTCCTCCATCGGCCGGGCGGTGTCGCTGGGATGTATTCGCTTGCCCAACGATCTGATCACCGAGCTCCACACGATGGTTCCGCTTGGGACACCGGTGGAGATCCGCGCTTGATGCCTTCGGCTTAGCTTCGCACCCTTACCAGGGCGTTCGACAGTACGGTCGTCCCCCGCTCTTTGATGCTCGCCTCCACAATCAGGCCATCGTCCTCATCCCAGATCCTGGTGATCAGTGTCTCCCCCGGAAACACATGTCCGACAAAGCGCGCCTCGAAGGCGGCGAGCCTCTTTGGCTCTCCTTCGAGCGCGCTGTCCACGACTGCTTTGGCCACCACGCCATAAGTGCAGAGACCGTGGAGGATTGGTCGCTCGAAACCAACGAAGCTGGCGAAACCGGGGTCGGCGTGCAGCGGATTCTTGTCCCCCGAAACCATGCGATACAAGAACGCCTGCTGGGGCAATGTGGGCGACTCGATCACCTGGTCCGGCTCTCGATCCAGCGCCTCGTTTCCCCGGGGCGGACCCGACTCACCACCAAAACCACCCTCACCCCGGACGAATATCGAAGACCGGTTTGTGAAGAGGGGCTCACCAGTCTCGTCCAGGACCGAGACGATCTCCATGACCACCAGGGCTCCTTTTCCCTTGTCAAAGACATCCACAACACGACCGCTTTGAGTAACAGTCCCCGATGTCGGGATCGGGCCGTGGACGATCAACTCCTGGGAGCCGTGGAGAATCTGGGTGAGGTTGATGTCGAGCCCCTCGACCATCCCCATGCTCATCATCATCCCGAACGGCGGGATCGTCCCGAAGCTGGGCACCGCCTGAAGGTCGCTCTCGTATGCGTACTTCAACTCCAGGGGGTCTGTGGGCGGGTTGCCGGCACCCACAGCGAGGTTGTAGAGAATCACATCGTCGTCGGTCCAAGAAAAGCCCTCGGCAACCAGTTCGGCCCCAACAACCCTGGCGAGATCAATCGGCATGGTCAGCCGGCCAGCATCTGACCGAGGAGCATCAACTCATCGTTGATGCTGGACGGGATGATGTGCTCGCTTATGTCGCGAATCTCGTCGAGATGCTCTGAAAGTTCTTCCACCGAGGGGACGACCCCCTGACCGGCGAACCAGCCCTCATTCGTCCCGATGAAGATACGCCCGAAGCGGCCACCGCCGGCTGTGAAGATCTCGTGGGTGTACTCGTTGGACTCGGAGCAGAGGTAGACCACCATCGGCGTCACCTGGTTCGGGTCGACCATCTCCGCGAACGGTCCCAGAATGTCTGCGGTCATCCTGGTTCGCGCCACAGGAGCAATCACATTGGACTTGATGTTGTACTTCATCCCCTCGATGGCAAGGACGTTGGCAAGACCGACCAGTCCGGCCTTGGCGGCGCCGTAGTTCGCCTGGCCAAAGTTGCCGAATAGTCCCGCATTTGAGGAG
>JAZFTN010000257.1:0-8111 GCA_036446715.1 Acidimicrobiia bacterium
CGAAGAGCCGGCGCCGATCACACCTCCATCAACCGGCACGATGGCTCCCGTCATCCAAGAAGCCGCGTCGGACGAGAGAAACACGATCAATCGTGCAACGTCTTCGGGCTCACCGACCCGGCCCAGCGGATGCATGCGCGCCGTGGCGGCCTCGTCGTGAAGGAGAGCCCCCGCGAGTCTTGTCTTGACCACGCCCGGAGCAACGGCGTTCACCCGGATACCCGGCGCCAACTCCATTGCCAGCTGTCGGGTCATGTGGACGAGCCCGGCCTTGGAGATGTTGTACGCGCCCATGAACGGACTCGGTCGGAGACCGGCCACTGAGGCGACGTTGACGACGGCCCCACCGTTCTTCTCCATCCACGCGTGAAAGGCGGCACGCACCCAAAGCAAAGGGGCCCTGAGGTTGACAGCCCAGGTCTTGTCCAAGGCTCCGAGATCGACGTCCATGAGCATCCCGGCAGCAGGGTTGGTTCCTGCGTTGTTGACGAGAATGTCACAAGAGCCAAATCGCTTCAAAGTCGCCTCGATCGTCTCGTTTGCCGCTTCCTCGGAGTCGGCTCGCGCCGGAAGCGCAAGAATCCTGTCCCCATCCACGCCTGCCTCGATGAGCTGAGCCCGGGCCGTCTCGACATTCTCTTCCTTGCGCGACGTGATGGTAACGCCGGTCGCCTTGCTGCGGGCGAACTCGAGGGCAGTAGCCATCCCAATGCCACGGCTCCCGCCCGTGACGACAGCGACCTTGCCTTCGATCGAAACTTCCATACCTCTCCTACCGATCTTGACCCTGAACCTACCTGCCGCGTCGACTGATCATTGACCGCCCCGCTTCACTCCCCCATATTTCATCCTGGTGTCCGACATCGCCGAGGCACGCGAGGAGTCGTCGTTGATGCCGGCATCGACGATTTCGCCGGCAAAGAGGGTGTGAGTCCCAAAATGAATCGACTGACGCACCTCACAGTCCATCCATGCGAGGGCTTCCTCGAAGATCGGAGCACCTGTCGCTGCGATCCGCACCGCTCGATCATTGAGCGTGTTCCCATCCCGCGTGGCCGGCTTGGAGAACTTCACGAAGACCCGGGTGTCTTCGGGGGACCATAGATTCACGGAGAACGAGCCACCCTCTGTGACGAGACGATGAGTCAGCGCCTTCTTGTCGATACCAACCCCAATCAGCACCGGCTCCATGCTGAGCTGGGTTATCCAACTAGCGGTCATCGCGTTCCACTCCTCGCCGGATGCTGACCCAACGAGGGCCAACGCGTTGGGGATCTTCCAGGTGACTCTGTTGATCAGTTCGTGGTTCATGTCGTCCCTGTCACACAGCGGAGTGGAAAACCCTAATGTTCTCACAGTGCGGATCCTCGTTGCCACTACAGGTGTCCTACCCGCTGCCCCGGTCGCCGGTTTTTGCAAAGCTCTGATGGGAGGTAACGCGAGGGTCACTGTGATGACCGTGATACGCGTCCCTCGGTCCTTTCTCGAATCGCTGGACGATGACATGCGGCGCTCTTTTCTCGATGACAAAGAGGACGAATCGTCGAGTGCCGAAGAAAAGGCGGCCCTCTATCTCGAGGAGAGAGGCCAGAAAACGGTAGACCCGATTTGTGCCGCTATGGCTGCTGAAGGAATTGAGTGCGACATTCGTTTTGTCGATGGCGACGATCCGGCCGAGGCGATCATCCAGACTGCCGCCAAGATAGACGCCGAGATCGTGATCATGGGCGCCACCCGTCGTCTCTTCACTGAAGAAGCATGGCGAAGCGTGTCGGCCCGTGTAATGACCAACTCTCATCTTCCTGTTCTCTTGGTGCCGGGAACAAAGATCGAGGACACCATGGAGATGCCAATCATTGAGGTGTAGATGAGAATGCACGGCCTGAGAATCTGTCCTAGCCGGTCCGTATCTTGTCAGGTATGGACCTCAGCCAATCCGAAACATGTGAGCACAATCCGATCTGGGTTGGCCGAATAGCGGTCTCGGCGTGTGCTGACTGCGAAAAGGTCGAGTGGTTTTCCAGCGATGGGCCGGTTGACCCGGCCGAAGCGATTGCCGCTCTCTTCGGCAACTACGACCTGGTGGGGCCCCTCGATGCCCTCGGAGCGCCAGCATCGCAGGTTCTCGCCTACGCACCTCCATCGAATCGGAAACGCAAGAACCTCGAGGCATTGCCGAAGAGGGTGTGGCTTCAGGCCAGTCCGCGTCTGTGGATGTCGCACGACGGTGTCGTGCTGCTTCTAGCTACCACTCAGCCAATGTTGTTCGAGAATCTCACTCGAGGCGCCTAAGCCTCAACCGACTCAAACTGCGTCTCATAGAGCTCGGCATAGAGCCCGCCGGCATCCATGAGACCCGTGTGATTGCCCCTCTCGACGATTCTGCCTTCGTCGATGACCAGAATCTGGTCGGCCCTGCGCACGGTGGAGAGACGGTGCGCGATCACGATCGAAGTCCGTCCCTCCAACAGAAGCTCCAGAGCATCCTGAATCAACGCCTCGGATCGTGAATCCAGATGAGACGTCGCCTCGTCGAGTATCAGGACCTTGGGGTCCTTGAGAAGGACACGGGCAATTGCCATGCGCTGCTTCTCACCGCCCGAGAGTCGGTAGCCGCGCTCGCCTACAAGCGTCTCGTAGCCTTCGGGGAGCTTGTCGATCATGTCATGGATGTTGGCTGCCGAGGCTGCTTCGATCAGCTCATCGAGCGTCGCGTCCGGCTTGGCGTACCGAAGGTTGGCCGCGATTGTGTCGTGGAAGAGATAAGTCTCCTGGGTGACCACTCCGATCGTTGCCGCCAGTTCTTTCGGGTCGACGTCGCGGACATCCTTTCCGTCGATCAAGACCCGTCCCTCGGTGACGTCATAGAGCCTCGGCACCAGATATGAGATCGTGGTTTTGCCGGCTCCCGAGGGCCCGACCAGTGCCACCAAGGTTCCTGGCTCGCCAACGAAACTGATGTCCTCGAGGGCCCAACTCCTGGTGGATGCCTGCTGTACGACGTCATCGCCACCTGGCGTCGCATGCCAGCTGAACCGCTTCACTGCCTCCAGACCCTCGGGACCCCCTGATTGATACCGGAAGGACACATCAGCCAGTTCGATACGGCCGGTGGCCGGCAAGAGGGCCACAGGATCGGCGGGAGCGGGGATATCGGTTTCCAAATCGAGCACCTCGAAGACCCTCTCGAACGAAACGAGCGATGTGGCGAACTCGACCCGTGAGTTCGAAATGGCCGACAGGGGCCCGTAAAGCTGGGTGAGCAGAGTGGAGAACATCACGATCGTTCCAAGTGATATCGAGTCGTTGATGACGAGAAGACCCCCCACCCAAAAGACAGCCGCCGTGCCAACCGCCGATACCAGCCCCAGCGCGGCAAAGAATCCACGACCGACCATTGCCCGACGTACGCCCAGATCGCGCACCAGGGCGGCCTGTTCCGAGAAGCGCTCCTTCTCCTCATCCCAACGACCGAAGAGCCGAATCAGGAGTGCGCCGCTGACGTTGAACGACTCCTGGAGGATCCCCGACATCTTGGACTCGTGCTCCATCTGCTGTTGGGTCACGCGACGCAAGACCTTCGCCACCCTCCGGGCCGGAAGCACGAAAAGTGGCACAGCGGCGACTGCAAGCAGCGTCAGCCGCCAGTCGGCCTGCACCATCACAACGAGGATCACCGTCACCGAAATGACATTGGAGACGATTGACACAAAGGTACCCGTGATGGCCTGCTGGGCCCCGACCACATCGGAGTTGAGCCGGTTCATCAGTTCACCCGTCTTTGTCGCAGTGAAGAAGCGCAGGGACATCCGCTGAAGATGAGCGAACAACTCCCGGCGGAGATCGAAGATGATCCCCTCTCCCACTCGTGACGAGATCCACCGCTGGACAACACCTACGAGAGCGTTGATGAAGGGCACCAGAATCATTCCGATACCGAGCAGCGTCAGTTGAGCGATGTCCTTTTCGGGGATGGCCTCATCGACGAGCACACGGATCAGAAGAGCCGGGAGCACGGACAACCCGGAGATGACGATGATAGTGAGAAGCATCCCCACGAGGCCTCTCGCATAGGGACGTCCGTAACTCCAGACCCGCTTCAGCAGGTCGCGGTCTATGTCAGGCCGATCTTGCTCCTCGTCGTACTTGAGATAACTCCACCAGCCACCTGAATGAAAAATGCTTCTCTTCCTCCTACCTGAGTCCTCTCCAACGTAAGTACGTTCGCAAGCGCATTGCGTTGGAGGCACTAAAGGTCGAGGTTAGGACGAAGGCGTCTCTAGCTCGTCCAGGAAGACCGACTCGGCCGCCATCGCCACCAGCGCGTCTTGAGCAACGAAACTCCGCCCATACAACTCATATCGGTAGACGTCATCGAACCAGACAAGGGTCGTCCCACCGGCTGAGCTGAGTCTCCAGACCTGCTTGCCATTCACGTCGAGGATGTCGCATTGATCTGTGGACCGATCGGCAAACCGGGCACACGAAACGTCTCCCCCGCCCTGGGCCAACTCGGTCGCCGTTTCCTTGTCGCTTGTTACCTGAAGCACAGCCATCTGTGCCACCGATCGCGACCGGCTGTAGGGCTCGGCCGACCAAATCCCGAAGGCGGCGCTGGGATCATCTGAGAGCAGACCAGAGTTCTCGATCACAAGCTGAGAGGAGACCCACTCGGCCCCATACGGCACCTCGGCGGGAAATCGCACACGCTGAAGCACAGCAGCGATTTCCGCCCTACTTGCTTGTATGAAGCGGTCTCCTTCGCGTCTCGCGAAAACCTCGGCAATCAGTTTCTGCGGGTCATCGAGAAACTCGGTGACAATCTCGTCGTTGAACCACCGGAGTTCGGCAGCGCTCGAAGACGTGGGAACTGTGACGGGTGGCGCTGTGGTGGTCACCACCTCTGGTTCGTTGATCCACTCCGAGCTTCTCTGTCCGAGCGATCCAAGTGGGTCCTGGGCGCAGGCCGCCAGCAAGGTTGCCGCCGTCAATACCAGAGCGATGCGTGTCGTCAGACGAGACAAGCGAGTTTCCCTTTCAATGTTTCTCCCGTTAGTGAACGACCTGGCAGTAGTTGGACGTTCCCAACTTTTCCATTGGATCCGTGGAAGGTCATTCTCCCCTACTTATCCTTCAGACCGTGTATCACTTCACTTTGATCCCAGAGGGCTTCCCGGACCGTGCTGCAACGGTCGCTCCGGGGAGTCACCCGACCCTTTCGGCGGTTGCTCGTTCAAAGGTGGCGTCATGAAAGTCCTGATCCTCAATGGCCCTAACCTGAATCTCCTCGGCAGCCGCGAGCCTGAGGTCTACGGCAGCGAAACACTCTTCGACCTGGAGCGATCGATCTCCAGCTGGGGCAAAGCTCTTGGTATCGAGACCGAAACCCTGCAGTCGAACCATGGAGGCGCCCTCATCGACGCCATCCAGCAGCACGAGGACGATGGGATCGTTATCAACCCCGGAGCGCTGACCCATACGTCAAGAGCGCTGGCCGACGCCATCAGATCGGTGGAGGGCCCTGTGGTCGAGGTTCACATCTCCAATGTCAAGGACCGGGAAGCCTGGCGGGCCGACTCGATGATCTCGGACGTTTGTGTATTCAGCATCTACGGACGTGGCTTCAGCGGTTATCGAGACGCTCTTCGTCACCTTGCCAACCGAGCCGCTGGTCCGTTCGAGACGGTTCGGTATGGTCCCCACGCCGAGAACGTGGGAGATCTTCGACGTGGTGGCCATGGGCTCGTCGTCTTTATCCACGGTGGATTCTGGCGTCAGGAGTGGCAGCGCGACATGACCGAATCATTGGCTGTGGATTTGACCGGACGCGGATTCAATACCTGGAACATCGAGTATCGACGGATCGGCAACGGTGGCGGATGGCCCGGTTCAGCGCACGATGTGCTGATGGCTCTTGATTTCGTACCCCAGCTCGGACTCGAAGTGGAGAATATCGTCGTGGTCGGACACTCAGCCGGCGGGCATCTGGCACTCTGGGCGGTGGGCCGCTCCAATACTGAGATCAGCCAGGTTGTGGCCATGGCTCCCATCACCGACCTGGGTCGACATGCCGAATCGGGGATGTATGGCGCAGATGAAGCTCGGTTTCTGCTCGGGTCCGGGGCACCGCCGGTATCCGATCCCGGTGACATCAAGACACTGCTGGTCCACGGTGAGGACGATCGTCATGTTCCCCTGGAGCACTCATCTGAGCTCGCCGTTCGGCGAGGATTCGACTTGGTCACGAGCCCTGGCGGGCATTTCGACCTTCTCGACCCGGAGCGCGACCACTGGTCTCGGATCGTCGAGGCAATCGCCCGATCAATCTGATCGAGACGCTGCACATCGCGTTATCCCCAGATCGTCGGCTCGACCTGTTGATCGCTTCGACATTGTTCTCCACAGAGGGGTAGGGTTCCAGGTCCTGGGGGCGGGCGCTGGTCCGCCGTGGAGTCACTTTTCATATGCGCTCGAGACGTCTTTCGTTTATCGCCGGATGGGCTGCGGTAGCCCTGCTTGCTGTTGCAGGTTTCGCAACCTTCGCCAACCCAAGCCTGACCTCACAGGAGGTTCAGGTGGAGGCTGCGGCTGCTTCCATGGGTCATACCAGTGGAGCCTACGCCGGTCTGGCTTTCGCCCTGCTGGGTGAGGATCAACCTTCGACCGACACCGATCTCGAGGTCGCCGAGGGATACCTCGACCCCACCCTGGAGAGTCTCGAAGCAGCCTTTGCGGAGTCACCGACGGATGCCGGTACAGCCGATGACACCCATTCGTCAGACGGGACCATCGCGTCGCCAGCCTCCGGTTGGCTATCCGAGGTCGAGGTGAGGGCGCTGCTGAGTCTCTATTTCGAGCCCGAAGACGTGAACCACGCCATCCGGGTCGCCTGGTGCGAATCACGCTTCGATCCCAACTCGGTGAATCTCCGCACCGGAGGAGTGGGCCTGTTCCAGCATCTGCCTCAATACTGGAACGAGCGGGCGGCCAACGCCGGGTTCATGGGATTTGAGCCGACCAACGCCGAGGCCTCGGCGGCGGCAGCGGCATGGGCTGTCTATCAAGGTGGTGGCTGGGACGTTTTCGGTTGTCGCGGCTAAAAGCTGTGCACAGGGAGCGCTGTCATATCCCTGCACACGTAGCAGTCACCGAAAATCACGGGACTTCACGGTACGCACTCCTATAGGTTCGAAGTCCCGGGCCACGATGTTGGTGACACCGTCGTAGAACTCGAGACGCCCATGAATCACCAGGGCCGGGCTTCTTCGTACCACGTTGCGATGTTTGGCCCACACCTCGGGCAGAACCACGATGTTCAACAGCCCGGTCTCGTCCTCGAGGTTGAGGAAATAGACGCCTTTGGCCGTCCCCGGTCTCTGCCGGTGGGTGATCACCCCGGCAACCTTTATCCGGGACCGATGATGCTGAACCTCGAGGGCCTCCGCCGCGGTGAGACATCCATCGAGTTGGTCCCTGACGAAGCTCATCGGATGAGTGGCTGACACCGAAGTCGCCCACAGGTCGGCACGATGAGACTCCTCTTCGCTCATACCCGGTAACTCGGGTGCCTCTACACCCGGTGAAAGCGGTAATCTCTCCGGATCGATCTCGGCGAGGGCTCCCGCCGCCCACATGCCCTCTCGACGCCCCAGACCGATCGACTCCAGGGCTCCCGCCGCCGCCAAGCCCTCCAACGAGTCCACATCCAAACCGGTGCGGAAAGCCAGGTCCTCCGGTGAGACGAACTCACCACCCAAGACCCGCGCCGCTTCAACGCGGGTGATCTCGGATTCCCCCAGGTTCCTGACATAACGCAGCCCCATCCTCACTCCGACAGCGGGTCGAATCGCATCTTCGACGTGGCCCCTCCCCCGTCGCCACCGCTGGCCGAGATAGGACACAACGTCCTCGGGATCGGCGTCGATGGGCTCGACCGTGCAGTCATGCCACGACACATTCACATCAGGCGCCAGCACCACTACACCATGGCGTTGAGCGTCCTGGACAAGGGAGTTGGGGCTGTAGAAGCCCATCGGCTGGGCGTTGAGCAGACCCGCCAGGTACTCGGCCGGATAGTGAAACCGGAGCCAGGTCGACATGTAGACGATGTA
>JAZFTN010000258.1:0-6461 GCA_036446715.1 Acidimicrobiia bacterium
GTGATCCTCCTGATTGCCCGATGTGGTGATCGAATCCACCGACGCCGGGTGGGCGAGCACCTTGTTCTCCGCGACCAAAGCCGCCTGGACGTATTGGGCGATCATGTAGCCCGAGTTCAGCCCGGGGTCCGGCGCCAGGAACGGAGGCAGGCCCCGGGAGCGTCTCGGGTCGAGCATGCGATCGGTGCGTCGCTCGGAGATCGAAGCCAGCTCGGCGACTGCGATGGCGGCGAAGTCGAGGACAAATGCGAGTGGCTGGCCATGGAAGTTGCCGGCCGAGATGACCTCGTCAGTGTCGGGGAAGACGATCGGGTTGTCGACCACCGATCCCATCTCCCGGGTCAGCACCGCCTCCATGTGATCGAGGGTGTCGGAGACCGCGCCGTGGACCTGGGGGGCACAACGCAAGGAGTAGGCATCCTGGACGGCGTGGTCGAAGTCATCGGCGTGGCTCGCCCCGATAGCGCTCCCTTCGAGTAGTCCGGCGATGCGGGCGGCTGATGCGATCTGGCCCGGGTGCGGCCGGAGCTGATGGATGTCCGCCCGAAAGGGCCGGGAGCTTCCCATCATCGCTTCAACGGTGAGGGCGCAGGCGACGTCGGCGGCCACCGCAAGCCGTCGTGCGTCGTGAAGGGCGAGGGCCCCCATGGCAGCCATCCCCTCGGTGCCGTTGAGAAGCGACAAACCTTCTTTGGCCCGCAATTTGATCGGTAGGAGATCGGTAGCACCGGTCGGGACGACGTCTCCGTCGATGCGAACACTGCCCTCACCAATGACGGTGAGGGCGATGTGGGCGAATGGCGCGAGGTCACCGGAAGCCCCGACTGAACCCTGGGAAGGGACCACCGGGATGATGTTGCGATTCACCATGTCCAAGAGACGCTCGACGATCAGTGGCCGGACTCCGGAGTGGCCCTGGGACAGGGTTCGGGCGCTGAGGAGGAGGATGGCACGCACCAGGTTGTCGGGTAGGGGGTCGCCAACACCGGAGGCGTGGGAGCGGATCAGGTTGTACTGAAGGGTCTCACCCTGTTCCCGGCCGATACGCGTGTTGGCCAACGCGCCAAAACCGGTGTTGATTCCGTAGACGACATCTCCGGCATCGACCACCCGGTCGACCAATTCGCGGGCTGGTCGGAGACGCTCGGCGAGGTCGTCCGCCGGTCTCGCCATGGCGCGTCGATATGCCACGTCGACAACCTGTTGCGGAGAGAGCGGGCCGCCATCAACTATGACTGTTTCCACGGCCCACGACGGTAGCGTCACGGAATGCAGACGACACAGAAGGTTCGCTATTCGGACGGTGACCCACAGGGCATTGTCTTCAACGCCAACTATGCCCGCTACTGGGATGATGCCATTACCGACTGGTTCGAGGAGTTGGGCTTTGGCGGGGCCGAACTGGGTGGCATCGGTGTCGACGTCGTCACCGCCAGGCTCGAGATCGATTTCAAGGCCGCTGCCAAATTGGGCGATACATTGGTGACCGAAGCCGCCGTCGAACGATTTGGCGAAACCTCGATGACCGTGCTCGTAAACACAAGTCGTGAATCGGACGGTCTGACTGTTGCTGTGGGCAGGGCCGTGTATGTGTTCGTGAATCCAGCCGATTTCCGACCTATCGCGGTGCCTGAGTCGTTTCGGGAGGCAGCCGCTAGGAATGTTGGCACGTCCGGTTAGCGTTTAGGAGAACATGAAGGATCTCACACCTCTCCTCGCCGAGCCGGGTACCTCGTTGGCCGTGGTCGGGGCGACCGATCATCCCACCAAATACGGAGGGATCATCTACCGCGACCTCAAGAGCAAGGGATTTCCCGTATTTGCGGTCAATCCTTATCGCCAGTCAGTCGACGGGGATGACTGTTGGGCCAAGGTGTCTGATCTTCCCGAGAGGCCGACGATTGTGGTTCTCGTCGTGCCGGCGAAGCGGGGCATCGGTGTTCTGGAGGACTGCGCCGACGAAGGGATCTGCAACATCTGGATTCAGCCAGGCGCCTTCTCGATGGAGATGGCTGACGTTCTCGAGGCTGGAGATTTCGATTGGCTGGCCGAGGCATGCGTGATGGTCCGGGCCAGAGTCGCAGTCGCCTAGAGCCGTCCCCGAAACAGTTCCCTGGCGATGATATTGCGCTGGATCTCTGACGTTCCCTCATAGATTCGAGGGGCCCGCACATCACGATAGAGATGGGCCAGTGTCGAGTCGGCCTCCAGACCGCGGGCACCCAAGACCTGAATGGCGACGTCGACCGCCTGTTGCGCGGTCTCGGTGGCGTGGAGTTTCGCCATGGCGGACTTGCCCGTGAGCGATTCGCGATCACCCGAGTCGTAGGTCTCTGCCGCCGAGTAGATGAGGTGTTCAGCGGCGGCGATTGCCACCCGAACGTCCGCCAGTTGGTGGGACACCCCCTGAAACTCCGAGATCGGAGTGCCGAACGCCTCCCGGCCGGCGGCGTGCTCCACTGCTATCCCGAGCGCGGCCTCCGCCATTCCCAGAGCGAAGGCGCCGACGCTGGGGCGGAACAAGTCCAGGGTTTGCATGGCGACCTTGAAGCCCTGGTCGACCTCACCGAGGACATGGTCACCGGGGATGTAGACACCATCGAACATCCATCGACCCAACGCATGAGGCGAGACCATCTCGATCGATTCTCCTGTAATGCCGTCGAGGGAGATCGGCACTACGAATGCGGTAACTCCCCGGTGCCCGGCGCCCTCAGTGGTTCGGGCGAACACCGTGGCGACGTCTGCGTCGGGAGCATTCGAGATGTAGGTCTTCTCGCCGCTCAGACGATATCCATCACCATCACGCTTGGCGCTCATTGAGAGATTTGCCGCATCCGAGCCGGCGCCAGGCTCGGTGAGGGCGAATGCCGCTACCGCTTCCCCGGAGCGGATCGCCCGCATCCACTTTGCCTTGATTGTCTCGTTCTCTGAGAGATGGATGGGGATGCCTCCAAGACCCTGGACGGCGAACGCCGTCTCTGCCTCGGTGCACACCCGGGCGAGACCCTGACGGATCCGACAGAGATCAGATGCCGATACCCCATCATCGGCGAATAGCCGATCGAGAAGCCCTGCCGACGCGATGGCGGTGAGCAATTCTCGATTGAGCACTCCATGAGATCGTCCCTCGGCGATCGGGACAAGGGCCTGACCGAGCCGCTCAGAGTCAGCAACCAGGTGGTGGGCCTCCATGTTCGACTCAGGAGGAGCTGCGGAGTTGCCCCAAGATCTCTTTGAGACGTCTTTCGATCTCGTCGGTGCCTATCCCGGCGTCGATGGCGCTGTTGATACTCATCGAGATTTCACCCCAGACCGCACTGTCTCCCGTGGAGGCCGCAGCGATACGATCGTCAAGCAGGTGGTCGCGAACAGCGTGGAGTCTGTCGTAGGCGGCCTTGAGGTGGGCGGCATCATGAAGAGGTTGACCATCGACCATCCGGTGCGAGAGCTGTCGAAGCTCGTTCTGACGGTCTTTCAGCCGGGAGCGACGGTCAAATGCATCGGTTGGTAGCGCAAGAAGCTCGTCGTGAATATCGGCAAGTTCCTGTCTCACCTGGTCGAGATTCGGTTCCATCACAGAGAAGTTAACCGCTCAGCGGCATCGGTGCTGGCGGCTGTCAGTTAGCCTCGCATTCTCGTGAGCCCATTTCGAGCATCTCCCGGCTTCACCGAGAGCTGGGATCACTTCCGTTTCGAGGTTGAAGATGGCGTGGCGACTGTCACTTTCGATCGGCCTGAAAAGCTCAATGCGCTCACATTCGACGTCTACGCCGACTTGCGCGATCTGATCGGCGAGATCGAGCATCGTGAAGATGTGAATGTCCTGGTCCTCACTGGGACCGGGAGAGGCTTCTGCAGCGGGGGAGACGTGGATGAGATCATCGGACCCCTTTTGGAGATGGACTCCAGGGGGCTCCTCGAATTCACCAGAATGACCGGGGCGGTTGTCGAAGGTCTCAGACGGGTGCCTATGCCGGTCATCGCTGCGGTCAATGGCGTCGCCGCAGGCGCCGGTGCGGTAATCGCGCTGGCGGCGGACCTTCGTGTGCTTGCCGAGTCGGCATCGTTCCACTTCTTGTTCACCAAGGTGGGTTTGGCCGGAGCCGACATGGGGTCGGCCTATCTGCTGCCACGGGTCGTCGGATTCGGGAGAGCAACCGAGCTGCTGCTTCTCGGTGAGAAGGTTGGCGCAGAGGATTGTGTGGGCATCGGACTGGCATCCAAAGTCGTTCCGGACGACGACCTCGCATCTGAATCGAAGAGATTGGCTCGGCGTCTCGCCGATGGTCCGACGCTGGCGTACGGTGCCACCAAGACTCTGCTGAGTAGGGAGCAGGACATGGATCTGTCGTCCGCGATCGAACTGGAGGCCTTTACCCAGGCCCTCTTGATGACCACAGAGGATCACGCCGAGTTCTACAAGGCGTTCATCGGCAAACGGCCACCGGAGTGGAAGGGCAGATGACTCTGGATCACGCCAAGATCGTCAGTCGTCGAGGATGAAAACGGCTTCTTCGTAACGACGTATCCGCCCGTCGTTGGCCCTTTGCACAAGCAAATCCTCCAGCGAACGCTGTTTTTCCTCCTGTGTCCGATCGGAGTGGAGCAGGGAGAGGTCGATGTTGATGCGTAGTGCTCTCTCCGGGATCAGGAAGCGTGTGATTCCGGCCGGCAAGAGGTCCTCTCCAACCGCTGCCTTCATCACATCCTCAACTGTGAGCGTTGGAAGCTCGAGAACCGCGCACCAGTCGGGGTACCTCCACTCCACGGACTCGATGGTGGGATCTGCGACGCGGTTCACCCTCCATCTGCCGGTGTAGGTGTCGACGAGAGCCGATAGGGTTGCGTTCGGACTTATCCCTGCGCCCAGCACCGAATAGGACTCACCGTCGGCGGTGTGGATTCTGGGGGTGAACTCGTTGTCGGCGAGAGTCAGCGGTTCGGTCGCGGCGATCTGGGCGACTATTTCACCTGGTCCGCAATCTCTGACTACGTGATGCCAGGTTTCGAGTGTTATCCGACCGGGGTCCACCACCTGGACCACGGCATGGTCCATCCCCAGTTTCTTCAGAGCTTCGGTTCTCGTCGCCCCGTCCAGAACCACCAGGTCACCACTTGGCGCCTCCGAGCAAATCATCGGGTTGACCTGGATCCCGTCGGCGTCGATGCGCTCGACGAGACGATTCACCCGCAGGGGATCGATCTCCTCGTGTCGACAGAGTCTGTCCAGGGAGACCACGCGCAACTTTGGAACAGTCGGCATAAACCTCATTCTGGCGCGTTGTTCCAGACTTATCCACAGGCCTGACCGCGAACCTGAGGTAGTTAGGCCCGTATACGGGCCTAACTACCTCAGGTTCGTCGTGATTTCGCCGAGGATCGTCGCCATTCGGTCCACATCGGCCTCGTCATGATAGATACCGAAGCCGATGCGAAGACGGTCGCCGCGGTAATCGGTGATGACGTTGCGCTCGTGAAGAGCGTCGTAGAGGTCGGCCGCTCGATCGGTCTCGTAAGTGAGAAAGTTGCCACGGGCGTGTTCCTCGGAAGGAACCAAGGTTCCCGGCGACACTCCCGTGCTCATGAACCGACGCTGCAGGCCCTGAACATGATCTGAGATGTCGGCTGGTGTAACCCTCTCCTCTCCGAGCCACCCCAGAACCGCATCAATCCTGTAGATCCCCGACGAATCGTAGGTTGCCCCCGCGAACCTCGTTCCGTCACTTCCGTAGGCAACCCGGTCACTCACACCGCTCTCCAACTGGCCAAATCCGGCGTACCACCCCGTATTGACCGGCCGCTCGCCAAACCCGGGGGGCGCATGGAGGAAGCACACGCCTTCGCCGGACATCGCGTACTTGTATCCGCCGGCGAGGTAAAAGACTCGATCCTGGATCGATCCGATGTTGGTCGGCCTGGCCATGAAGGCGTGGTAGCCATCTATGACGACGAAGGCCTTCTCCTCGGATATCGATGACACGATTCGATCGAGATTCGGGACGACAAAACCCGAATTGAAGAACACTTCGCTGAGAAATATCAGATCGTGGATCCCCGCCCTCGATTCGCGCGTGAACCTTTCGGAAAACGTTTCGAAGGGCTCCGCAGGTACCCGGTCCACAATGGCGAGCCCCTCCTCTTCCCATCGTCTCGATTGACGAGTGAAGGAATGGAACTCGGAGTCGGTCGTCAGCACGCGAACAGGGGGCTCCAAACACGAGAAGATCCGCACCACCAACTCATGGGTGTTGGGAGCGATGATCAGCGTCTCGCTGCCTCTGAGCCCGAGAACGGAAGCGATCCGCTCTGTCGCCCTCGGCATGACAGTCCCAAAGATGTGCTCCCACTTGTCGTCAATCATCTCCGCGGCGTCGAGCCAGGCCCGTTTGTGGGCTTCATAGCTGACGTCGGGCCATGGGTGGTGGGAGTGTGCGGCGAAGTGCAGACGATCAGGCTGA
>JAZFTN010000259.1:0-5592 GCA_036446715.1 Acidimicrobiia bacterium
CGTGCCGTGGGAGATCAATCCGAGTGGCACCCACTACGACCGTCCCGAGGAGTACACCGAAGTGGAGGGTGTCGAGGGCAACGGGCGCTGGGCCCTGGACTCGGAGCCGGCCCTCATGGGATTCCAACGCCATCTCTATCAGCTCGGGTTTCTCGACACGATGCTCGGTCGACTGTTCGACAAGCTCGATGAAACCGGCACTTGGGACAAGACGATGGTTGTGGTCGTCGCCGATCATGGCGCCTCCTTCGTGCCGGGAGAGCATCGGCGCTGGCCATTTGACGACAATCGTGACGATCTCTATCGGGTGCCGCTCTTCGTCAAGTATCCCGACCAGAGCGTCGGGGAGGTCATAGACGAACCGGTCTTCGGTATCGACATAATGCCAACTATTGCAGAGGTTCTGGATGTGTCTGACACGTGGGCTTTCGATGGTGTGTCTCTGCTTCATATCGAGGGTGTTGATCGAGCTCATGAGCCGGTTCCCTGGTGCTGTAACACCGACGGCGCAGATACCGACCTCGGTATTCTGTTCGAACAGGTCAGTCGGAACCACGTCTGGATCCCCGATCAGGCGAGCTGGGCCGGCATCGCCGGTGTGGGCCCCTATCGCGCCCTGGTGGGTCAGTCGGTGAATGGGCTCATCGTCAGCGACAGCGACGAACTGCGCTGGTCTCTAGAGCACGGCGCCTCCCTCGCGGAGCTCGACACAGATACAGGCATGGTCCAGACACTGCTGACCGGTCGTATCGAGCTTCCCCCCGAGGTCACATCGAACGATCTGCTTCTGATCGTGAACGGAAGGGTTGGCGGAGTCGGGTTTGTCGCCCGGGATAGTCCGGGCGGAGGGGCCATCCGGGGAATGATCGACGAGGCGCTCCTGGTGGATGGGTACAACGAGATCGACGTACTCGTGCCCGTCGACGGAGGAGGATGGGTGTCCGGCTCGGCGGATGTCCTGTCTCTGGAACTGGTCACCGACGGTGGACGTGTTCTGGATGTCCGGTCTGAGGGCAGCCGTCGGATCCAGGTGGACAATGTCGCATCGACTGATGATGGCTGGACGGTTGCCGGGTGGGCCGCCGATGTCACCCGCAAGCAGACACCCGACATGATCTATGTGTTCGCCGGTGAAACTCTCATCGCTTACGGCCCACCCGACCGGGAGAACAAGAATGTGGTTCGGTGGTTCGACAGCGACGATCTGCTCGTTTCGGGCTTCTCGTTCAACATCGAGAGCCGACTTGTGCCCCTGGACGTCGACCAGTTGACGGTTGTCGCAGAGTTTGGCACGTACGCAGTGGGAGACCCGGCGCGCCTGACCCGTTAGTAGTTCTGTCGGGGTTCCAGCTCGAACAGGATGCGAGTGCCGGATTCGAGTGTCCGCTCCGATCGCACATCGAACATATCTGCGATGATCCCGCGAAACTCTTTCTCGGTGCGCCCATGGTGCAACTCCCGGGCGAGCTTGTTGGCGGTGAGCTTTG
This sequence comes from Acidimicrobiia bacterium, assembly GCA_036446715.1. Lineage (GTDB taxonomy): Bacteria > Actinomycetota > Acidimicrobiia > Spongiisociales > ZC4RG35 > SZUA-217. The sequence continues at coordinate 1,488 of JAZFTN010000259.1, forward strand.
CCACCATCTCATCCTCGGGCGCGACGAACTCCACAGCAACAACGCAGTCGAAACTCCTCAGCCACTCCATGACTGCTCGCGGCGGGATGCTCGCCGTGTAGATGAGATGATGGATGACTCCGTAGGCGATAACGACGTCGGGCTTCACCCTCTCGAAAAGACCGGGTCGCTCCTGGCCGGCCCACCCCTGAGACGGCGTCGGATTTGCCAGATCGGAGACGATTATCGATATGTTCTTGCCGCGACTGCGTTGATAGAGATCATCGAGGACAGGCTCGTCACCGTCGATGGCAACAGCGAGAGCCCCCGATTCTGCGGCGATGTCGGAGAAGTGACCGTCATTGGCGCCGAGGTCGGCGACTAACCCCGGCTGGGTCCGATCGAGGACGCCCTCGAGGAACTCACTTTTGACGTAGCGATCTCTCCCCACGTGGCTACAGGACTCATAGTCCGACCAACCCTCCACTTCATGGTCCCACTCGAGAGACTCGACGAGTCTTCTCAGCTTGCGGACGTTGGCAAGTATGAGATCAGCGTTGAACCCGGCGTCCTTGAGGTCCTCCCGGACGGCGGTGCCGGACATTCGATCCTCCATGCGCGCTTGAAGCGAGACGTGCATCAGCGCGCTGGGCCGGAGTTTCTGCCCCTTTGAGAGCAGCAGTTTCATCTCACCGGCGGTCGGACCCTCCATGTCTCCGCGCAGCCACGGCTGGAAGGGGAGACCCACCCACGCCCGCAGCATCAGCGGGAAGAGAAACTGACGAGTGAACTGCTGGTAGCCGATCCAGGGCTCGCCGGACCGGTAGGCCTCGAAGGATCCGAGGTCGATGAAGATCGGCCTTCCCGAGACGAACTGGATGTTGAACGGGGTCGCGTCCTTGATCGTGATCCCTTCGGCAAGTGCGTCGGCGAGAAGATCGAGTTGCAGGAGAGCCGCGTCCTTCAACATCGAGAAGGTCCACTCGTAGGGATAAGTGATGACAGGCAGTCGTGGATGTTCCAGCACGCCGGCTGCATCCACAGGGAAGTCGGATGTCTCTTCTGTCTGAATCAGTCGGCCGTCGGCGACGGCTTTCTCAAAAAAGGGGGTTGCTTTGAGGGCTAGCCATGCAACCAGGCCTTGTTCGTCGAGAAGACGAAGGACACGAGCGCCGTCATGAACAACCCTGGATGCCGGGTCCCGGAATGAGCCCGGATCGGCCGAGACCATTGGGGTTACGGCTCTGAGGTGAGTGCTGTTTCGTCCGTGATCGAATCGGTGTCCTCAACCGCTGCCACGGCCCTTCTGCCCACCATTCGGGCCTTCCACGCCTTGAAGGCGACGACGATGCCGGCAATACCGCCGAGAACGGCCTGAAGAATGAGGCTTCCCGAGCCGGCGTCCAAATAGGCGAATGTCATCAAAGAGCTCCTTCATGCGCAGAGCGGTGTCACCGCTGCTGGACACATACTCGTCCATGTTCCGCGACATGCCAACCCATTGGACTGGTTCAGGCCCGATAGACGATCTTTTCATCTCTGGTCTCGTCCCGGATACGACCGGTGAGCCTGAGATGTTCGAGGTGAGAGATCGTCTCCAGGAAGGCGAGGCGCGACTGGAGCGGATCGAGGTGTGGCCGGAAGGACTTCAGCATCACCTGCCACGCCGTCGTGTCCTCAGATCGAACCAACTCGGCCATGTCGAGGAGTCGCCGGTCGTGATGGAGAAGGATCTGTCGAGCCCGTTCGTCACCCTGGGCGATGAGGGTGCCGTGGGCGGGGTAGGTAACACCCACTTCCATGGCGATCAACCTCTGCAACGAGGCAAGGTAGTCGCCCAACACGTCTCCGAGATCGAGGTCGTACATGATGACCGGGGAGATCCGGGGGAGGATGTGGTCACCGGAGAAGAGGATGCCGGTGCGGCTGTCGCGAAGAGATATGTGGGCTGGTTCGTGGCCGGGAGTGTGCACCACATGGAGGCTCCGACCGTCACCGAGTTCGATGGTGTCACCGTCGCGAACCAAGTGGTCGGGCGGCTCGATCAAAGGCATGTAGTAGGGGCGCTCGACGTGGGTCGCGGGGTTGGTGATCGGATCTGGTATTCCGTGAGTTGAAGCGATCCTTTTCAGCCGTCTCATGTAACCGGGGCTGTCGTTGTAGCTATCGACGAGCTTGGCAGCGCGCTCGTGCATGACGAAACGACACCCCCACTCTTCGACGAGACGGGCAGACATACCGACGTGATCGGGATGAAGGTGGGAGACAACGAGGGTGTGAACGGCCGACTCCTCGAGTCCGAGATAGGTAAAACCCTGACGGATGGCCTCTCGTCCTGGCTCCCAATCGGTGCCACAGTCGACCAGAAGAAGCCCACCGTTGGATTCGACCGCGTAGGTGTTGACCCACGGTGGCGATTCATAAGGCAGGGGAGCAGGGATGAGATGGATTCCACTGCCCAGCGACTGGGGCGGCGGAGTGGTCATCCGTGCTCGACGGGGTCCTTGATCCCGAATTTGATGTCGACAGTCACCGTGAAGAGAGTGGGCGCACCTGAATCATCCACTTCTCCGCCGACCTTGACGATCTCGAACTCTTGGATATCGGACACGGTCGTGGCGGCGCGGGCAAGAACCGTCCGTACCGCGTCTTCTATCGAACCACCTGCTTTACCCGACAGTCGGATTGTCTTTGTGATTGATGACATGTTGACCTCCTGAGCCGACGGTAGCGGGGTGACATCCAAGGGGGTTGATCCGTCCGCTCTTCTCAGGCAATCTAAAAGGACAGGATCAGAGGGAGATATGGTGCGCTTCGTCCTGTGTCCTGGCGAGACGACACCCACGGCTTGTTCAGCAGAGTCCGTTGTTCCGAGCGAATTGGAGTAATTGGCCTGGGGGCCCTTCAGGGGACTCGTCGCAACCTGGTCGGGCTGGGCAGCCATCAGACTTGGTGTTCTCATCCCAGTCGTCGTTCTGATGACCCGAGTCGGATTCCCACAACTCGGGCTTCTGGTGCCATTCGTTGTCGGTATCTCGGCGATCATCGAAAGCCTCTGACAATGCCGCAGATGACGGCTTGCTGGCAGGTTGGCGGCGATCGTGTGGGCGGTTGTCTTTGCCTGGATCATTCTTTCTGAGCGAAGAATTGAAGTGACCTGATATATCGAACATATGTTCGATAGAGTGGGCTAGTGTCCCGATACGCCGAGCTCCACTGTCACACCAACTTCTCCTTTCTGGACGGAGCCTCACACCCAGAGGATCTGGTGGAGCGAGCCATCGAACTTGGCTACGAAGCCCTCGCCGTAACCGATCATGACGGGTTCTACGGGGTCTCCCGGTTCTGGCAAGCAGCCAAGGCTGCCGGGTTGCCCGCCATCTATGGAGTGGAAATCGGGTTGGAGATCAACCAATCGGGCCACGCCGACCCGGTGACCAAGGCAGAGGAGTGGGACAAACAGCGTTATGCCCGGGTCAAGGGAGGCCAGGGCAGGTTGCGGCGGGGCAGGAGTGTTCGTGCACATGGGATCAAACCCACCGATCTGCCCAGATCCGACCATCTTGTGTTGCTGGCAGGCTCCCCTGACGGCTACCGGACCCTCTCTCATCTGATTACCAAGGCACAGATGAGAGGGGAGAAGGATCACCCAATTTATTTGTGGGACGACCTTGCCATCGCCGCCGACAACAACGACGTCCACGCTCTCACCGGTTGCCACTCGGGGGTGGTCCCCAGGGCGGCTGCCTCCGGTGACCTGGGCGCCGCAATTCGGGGAGCGGTGCGTCTTCATGAGATTTTCGGCCCTCGTTTCCATGTCGAGATATGGCATCACGGGATGCCCGAAGATGATCCCCGCAACGATTTGCTTTGGGAGGTGGCCCAAAAACTGGGACTCTCCGTCGTGGCCACCAACCAGACCCACTATCACGATCGAGCCGACGCCTATCTGTCAGAAGTGCTGGCCGCTATTGCCGGCCGGCGTACCCTTGCCCAAGCGGATGGTTTTCGTCCCGCCAGCGACGAGCGCTATCTGAAGCATCCCGACGAGATGTCAGCCCGATTCGCCCGTTATCCGGGTGCAGTGGCCCGAAGTGCCGAGTTGGGACGTCGCCTCGCCTTCGAC
>JAZFTN010000260.1:0-4226 GCA_036446715.1 Acidimicrobiia bacterium
GGGCTTATCGCACGCGTGGCAACGGATTCGCGACTACTCGGGATCGACAACTGGTCCACGGGGGCCACCCCCGGCAAGGTGCCGATCATTCAGATCTACCCCGGAGCACCGATAGTCATATAGTGAAGCGACTCACCACTGTTGCCGCGTTGCTGCTGAGGGGCGCGTGGGCAGCTGGCTCCACCGCAGCGTCGTCACCTCCTCCCACCACCGTGGCATCGACCGCCGCGACGGGCTCCACCCCGGAGGCGAGTCCCCCGAGCGTCGCCACCACTCTCCCCCAGGAGTCGCCGCCGACCTGCGACGGAAGCGCCGTCTTCGACCATCCTCCCGTAGACCTCAATGCCGTCGAGCTGCTCGTCCCGTTCGGCCTGGTCAGCGGCTCGCACGTCACACCGGTCGACCATCAGTACTTCCAGAACTTTCTCGAGCCTGACCGTGCGATCGACGTGTACTCGCCGGGAGCGGGCCGGGTCGTCTCTATCCAACACTTCGGCGCCCCGGTTTCCGAGAACTCCGAAGGCCTGGTGGACGACTTCCGCCTGGTGATCGAGCACACCTGCACCATCTCGTCCATCTTCATCCATGTCGATGAGTTGATCCCGCGCCTCGCCGCCAACGACCCGGGAATCGGCAATCACGCCGGGGTCGATGTCGAGGTGACCGCAGGCGAGCTCATCGGGACCTTCACCGAGAACGTCGACTACAACGTGGTCGACCTGGACTTCACCGTTGACGGCCTCATCGACCCGACCTCGTATCAGCAGGAGCCGTGGAAGATCCACGTTCCCGACACGTTCGACTACTTCACTCCCAAGATACGGGAACGCCTTGAGGCTCTCAGCCTGCGCACCGCCGAGCCCCGTGCCGGCCGCTTCGCATACGACATCGACGGCCGGCTCATCGGCAACTGGTTCCTGGAGGGCACCAACGGTTACGGTGGAGCCACCACCGACCGATACTGGGCGGGACACCTCTCGTTTGCCTACGACTACCTCGACCCGTCGATGGTCGTTGTGTCGATCGGTACCTTCGACGGCCGCTCACGGCAGTTCGCCGTGTTGGGGAACGATCCAGATCCCACCGAAGTCTCTGCCGAAACCGGGCTCGTCGTTTACGACCTGGTGGACTGGAACTACTTCGCTGCCGGAGAACACTGGGACCGCCGCAGTCATGCCACCGGCATCGAAGCCGTCCCGAGCGACATCGTTCATGGGGCGATCGCCGTCCAGCTGATCGGCGACCGAACGCTGCTAGTTGAGGTCTTCCCCGGAGCCACCTCCGTTGACGTCTCGGCGTTCGGCCCGGATGCCTCGACCTACACCCGATGATCCTGACAGCCGACCCCACCATCCGCCACTGCGATCACACCAGACGACGACTGCTGAAGGGGGGTGTACTTAAGAGTCCTTACCCCAACGTGACGAAATGTCACTTGAAGAATTTTCCAGTACCTGCGATGAGACGGAAAGGGGTGGCGATCGTGCGGAGCGAGGTTTATCGCACTGATCGGCCATCCTGGGCAGGGTGAAGACGGGCTAGGGGGGCAGGGCGCCGTCGTGGCCGGTCGAAGGGCTATCGAGGGTGAGACTCTCGACGGTCCCCTCCTTACACCGGCGTCGTTGAATTCATGTGAGCAAACTTGCTGCGGAGGTTCCAGGTGGGTAGGTCTCTTTTAAGGTCCCGGGGACCAGATATTCGTATCCGACCAGCTCTGGTCGCTGCTGCCCATTCGATTCGACCAAGATGCCATTCGGCCAAGGCGCTCGATTCTGCTGTGACTATGGCGTCCTCCTCGAATCCGGGGTGGTTTCTGCACACCTCTGATTCTTCCTCATCGAAGACGAACCACAAGGGGGTGCTCTTCTTGGGCTGGTCCGGGAAGTCGAATCGAATCACGACTCGACGATTGGGCAGAAGATCACGGTTGAGATACATCTTGCACCACGAATTGAGAACGAACCCTGGGTCGGTGTGCTCTGGTGCCAGGTCGAGCCACCGTTCACCCCATTTTCCGAGGGCTGTCATCACTTCTCCGAGGTCTCGACCGGCCGCCGTCAGTCCATAAAGGGAGCCGCGTCCCTTCGGATGTGGTGTGGTCTCAACCACGCCCACCCGCTTGAGTTCTCGGAGCCGTGAAGTAAGAAGCGTTCTGGACAGCCCTGGGGCGCCGTCGGCCAGTTCGGTGAAGGTGGTACTGCCACTGAGGAGGTCTCGCAGGATCAAGGGTGTCCATCGCTGGGCGAGCACCTCTGAGGCTCTTGCGATTGGGCAGTATTGGCCATACGTACGCATTCGATCGAGTATCGCGCTCCAGTCGTTCAACTTCTAGTCCATTTTTTGTCCTAGACGTGGAGCCACCCTGATTGCATCATCGAACCGAAGACCTCGAGCGGAGCGCTAGATGAGCTCACTATCACCATTGGACATTGCGGAATCCGCTGTTTCTGAGTTCGCAGGCTCCCTCAAAGGGGACCTAATCCAACCAGAGGATCCCGGGTATCACGAGGCTCGGGCTATTTGGAACGGGATGATCGATCGCCGCCCGGCTCTTATAGCGCAGTGCTCCGGTGTTACCGATGTGGTCTCATCTGTCAACTTCGCCCGGACCCATCAACTCCTTGTGTCGGTTAGGGGTGGCGGCCACAACGTGAGCGGTAACGCTGTTTGCGATGGCGGCCTCATGATCGATCTCTCCCAGATGACCGGCATCGACGTCGATCCAACCGACGGTACGGTGCGAGCTGAAGCCGGAGCTCTCCTCGCTGATCTCGACCGAGACACCCAGGCCTTTGGTTTGGCCGTACCCGCGGGGACGGTGAGCGAGACCGGCATTGCCGGACTAACACTCGGCGGCGGACTCGGATGGTTGATGCGCAAACATGGCCTCACCTGCGACAACCTCATATCAGCGGAAGTAGTGAAGGCCGATGGAAGCATCGTCACCGCCAGCGAGACAGAAAACAGCGACCTCCTTTGGGGTCTTAGAGGCGGCGGCGGCAACTTTGGGATCGTCACCTCGTTCCAATACCAAGCGTTCCCGGTCGGTCCCACCGTCCTGGCGGGGTGGGTGCTCCACCCCATGGAACAAGCCGCTGACTTCTTCAACTTCTACGCTGAATTCACCCGAGAAGTCCCGGACGAGCTGACCACCATCGGCGTATTGAGAATTCTGCCGCCCACTGCGTCTATCCCGGAAGAGCTACACGGCCTGCGGGTGGCAGGCGCTTCCATCTGTTATTCGGGCGATCTTGACGCTGGCAAACGCTTGGTTCAGCCGCTGAGGGATTTTGGATCTCCCGTGATTGACACGATCGCTCCAAAGCCATTTGTGGATCATCAGGCCATCTCCGACGCCGGAGTTCCCGCCGGTTTCCACTACTACGAAAAGTCGGAGTTTCTCCCCTCTCTGACTGGGGAGATGATCGAGACACTGGTCAGGCACGCGACTCAGGTGATTTCACCGAACGCCTTCGTGGGCCTCTTCCAGCTCGGAGGAGCTGTCGGCCGGATCGGCGAAAACGCCACCGCGTATACACATCGAGACGCTGCCTTCTCCTTAATCATCAGCGCCGGATGGCCCAACCCGGATGAAACGGAGAACCAGGTCGCCTGGGTACGCGGGTTCTGGAACGCAATGCAACCCTTCTCAACCGGCGGTGCCTACGTCAACTTCATGAGCGGTGACGACGGTGAAGACCGCATCCGAGACGCCTACGGCGAGACGAAATATCAGCGCCTCGTGAACCTAAAAACGAAATACGACCCCACCAACTTCTTTCGCCTCAACCAGAACATCAACCCGCTCCACACTCTCCGATAACGACCATTCCCGGGCTGTTGTCACGGTTTGCGTTCGAATCAAACGTCTGGGTGTTCGCGAATCGCCTTCCCCTCTATCCCCCTCTCGCTGACCTGGGATTCAAGCCAGACAAAGGTCCGTTCGATTCGGCAGCCCGGTTCACGTATCAGCACCCCACCATCCCCCAACGTGACGAAATGTCACTTGAAGAATATGTCAGTTGGTGTCATGTATTGGTTGTTATCGGAGGCCAGAAGGGCCGGACAGTCTCGGACACCCCCCCACTGATGAGTGGACTATCCGCCTTCTGGGTTCACTAGCAGGCATGTGGCGGTGGCTCTGGCTAGAACCCGCCCTGACTCGTCAGCAACGTCGGCTTCGGCGACTGCGACGGTTCTGCCCATCGAAACCACCTTGCCGCTGC
>JAZFTN010000261.1:0-3581 GCA_036446715.1 Acidimicrobiia bacterium
GAGCGACGAGTCACTGCTCGTCACCGAGCGACACCGACAAGAAAGAGCAGGCATGGCTGAGCACACCCTCCAGATCACTGATCAAACCTTCCAAGAACTCGTGGCAAACGAGCGTCCGACCCTTGTCGACTTCTGGGCCGACTGGTGCGGACCTTGCCACACGATCGCCCCGATTCTCGACGAATTGGCGACCGAGCACGCAGACAAGCTCACCGTCGCCAAGCTGAATGTCGACGAGAACCCCCACACCGCTATGGAGTTCAATGTGATGAGTATCCCTACGCTCGTCCTGTTCCGGGACGGGGTGGAGAAGAAGCGCCTCACCGGTGCCCTTCCCAGGCAGACCCTCGAGGCAGAACTGGCCGAGTATCTCTCTTGAACGGTCCGAACCCCCTGCAGGTTGCTTGGTCGATCGTCCGGGCGACCCGCAGGCGCCGACCCGCACCGCAGGGCACCGGCACCATGGACCACACCGGGTTTCGACCGATCCTCGATGTCCTGGCCCAAAACGGCGTCGCCGCCCTATGCGACGTTCGCCCCGACCTCGACACGTATCGCGGATCGCTCCAGACCATCGACCCCGACACCCTCAGCCGTGATGAGGGGCTGGCCTTCTGGTTGAATCTGTACAATGCCGCCGGCCTGGAGCTGGCCGCCGAGGCCTTCGCCCAGGGCCAAGAATCTGTTCTTCGCATTCCCGGAGCGTTCAATCGACCGGTCGTCACCATCACCGGAGAGCACCTGTCGCTGACCGACTTGGAACACGGGAAGATTCGTCGCTTCCACGACCCGAGGATCCATGCCGCCCTGGTGTGCGGATCGGTGTCATGTCCCACTCTCCGATACGAACCGTTCGAAGGCGACTACCTCGACCGACAGCTCGACCAGCAGCTCCGCTACTTCCTTCAAGCGGGTGGTGCCGTCGCCGACCGGGAGCGCAACGAATTGCGCCTGTCTCGAGTGCTGCTGTGGTATGGCGGAGATTTCCTCCGTCCTCATCGGATGCCGACCTGGATCCCGGCACCGAGGAAAGCCTTAGTGAAGAGCCTGCTGCCGTGGCTTGCCGATGACGTGGGCGGCTGGTTCGAGACATCCAGACCCAAGGTGTTGTTCCAGTCATATGACTGGTCGCTGGGATGTGCGATCACTCGGGACCGGCAGCGCTCCGTGCCCGCTGATCAGACTGCCTGAGAGCCCTGAGAGTGAGGAGCTGCCTTCAGCCGAATCGATAGATGGTTCGGTCAGAACCAAGACAACATTGGCTTCTCGTATTTCTCGGACGCGGTCGTGTGGGATGCGTACTTCCTATTCGGTCCGAATTAGACCAGCCCACTGTAGCGAGCCGCACATAATGCCGGTTATGGGCGGTTGTGGTTGGATGGTTCTGTGTTTGTCTGGAGGTTTCTTGTCACAAACCTGATGGTTGGACGCCTTGTTATGTAGAGGCTGATCGGAGTTCAGTTGAAGTCGGATGTGACGGTGAGGCCGTCGTTCGCAGAGTTCGTTGAGAACAACGAACATGAGCTGCGGCACGCGTTGGTCAGTCACTTCGGTTCGGATTTGGGACGTGATGCCGCGGCTGAGGCTCTGCTCTACGGGTTGGAGCATTGGGAGCGGCTTTCTGGGATGAAGAACCCCTGTGGCTACCTGTATCGGGTGGGACAGAGGTGGGGAGGCCGACAGCGGACCCGACGTGTCCGATTCGGAATCGTGGACTCCACTCAAGATTCTTGGTTTGAACCGGGACTAGCTCCTGCGTTGGAGAGTCTCCCCGTCAAACAGCGGGTGGCGGTGGTTCTTCGTCATGGTTCGGACATGGAGTATTCGGATATCGCTCATCTAACCAACTCGAAAGAGGCAACGGTCAGGAAGAACGTGGAACGAGGTCTAGCCGGACTGCGGAAGGCTATGGAGGTTGGAGAATGAGCGACCGCATAGAAAGCCAGCTCGCTCGAATGGTCGAGGTCATCGACCGTGAGCTTCCACCGATCACGGTCGACGAGTTGAACACGATCCAGCCTCTCCCAGCTAAGAACCGTTCCAACGTCTTTGCCATGGTTGCCGCGGCAGCTGGTACTTTGCTGATTGTTGGCGGCGTGGCGTGGTTCCTCGGAGGGGGAGCTGCGACGGAATCAGCCGATGGGCTCGAGGTCACGTCGCCCCTCGAGTTCCCGGTGTCGGAGCTTTCACCCTTCCACCTCGAGGTGCGCTACCAGCTCGATCCCGCTTTCGCCACCGGCCCTGACGGGGTGCCGGAGGACCTCGAGGCGCTCGTGACCGTCTCGTATGGAGGGCCGGACCTGCTGCGGGTCGACGTGAATCGGAGCGTCCCGCTCTTCTTCGAGACGGGCCCACCGCATGAGGCTGCCGGCAGCTTCGCTGTATGGAACCACGATGACATGGCTCAGTACTACCCAGCCGATGGAACCTTCCAATTGCACGACCAAAGAGTTTTCTCCAAACTCGACGAAAGAGGTTTCTCCAACCTCCTTGACCCGCTGATGTGGGGGACGTGGGAGGACCTCTGCACGTTTGGCGAGCACGAGTTCCTCGAAGCGTCGCCTGTTGCGGGCCGTGAGACCGTGCGAATCCGATGCGCAAGCTTGAGCAATAGCTACGAACTGTGGGTTGACGCTGAAACCGGCCTCATGCTGCGGATCATTGGACAAGATATCCCGGGCAATCTGCCCACTTCTGCAGCCGGGTTCACGGCCACTGAGTATGAAGTGCTGTCGGTGACGTATGAGCCTGAGTTTGCACCAGACACTTTCAGCCTCTCAGCACCCCCGGGAGCCACCGTCTTTGACTCTCGCGGTGTGGACCAGTCCTCACCGGAAATACTTCCCGAAGGCGCGACAGTTCCCGTGCTTACGGGCCAATTCCTGGACGGAGGCGATTTCACACTCGCCGACCTCAAGGGCAGCAGAGTCGCAGTCCTGTTCTGGGCCTCCTGGTGCGACCCCTGTCTCAATGCCCTTGGCGAATTGGTTGTCGTCGCCAAAGAACGGCCCGACGTCACGTTTGTGATCGTGCTCATAGACGACCGACCCGGAGATGCCAGTGCGGTGCTTGCAGAGCGACAGATCATCCTGCCGGTCGTCATACCTGATGGCTTATCAAGAAATCTCCACGGCGACCAATGGGGCGGCGGGATGCCGCTGCTGGTCCTCGTCGAGTCTGATGGCACGGTGGCGGCGTACCACTTCGTCGGCGGCCCACTCGATCTCTTCCAAGCGATCCTCAGGGACGCCGGTTGGTAGGCGACCACCCCCAGCTGCCGTACAACCCAGTAGACAGTGGAGCTCATCGACCGGTGCCAACACACCAGCAACGACATTGTTTACCCGCCCATAACGGCACTTATGTGCGCCTGATCACGACCTCACGAACCGTACATAATGCCGGATATGCGTGGCCGGTTCTAGGGGCGCTCACCCGGGATATTGGCGAGTCGGGCCTTCGCTGCGGCAGCCGAGAGCGTCTCCTCTAAAAGGTCCGGGTCGAGATCCAGCGGTTCGAGAGTTGCCCCACTCCAAATCGTTCGGGGAGTCGAATAGAAGTCCGCTCCATACACGTGAAGC